>CAYRCM010000010.1:0-71886 GCA_964422715.1 uncultured Myxococcales bacterium
GGGCCCGGCCGCGGCACCGGTCGGCGCAGCGCCCCCAACGCCGCCTGCGCCGGCGTCCGCCGTGCCGCCCCCGAGTCCCGGCGCGGCCATGCCCACCACCCCGTAGCGGGGCGCGCAGGGCCGCGTGCCCCGCGAAATCTTCCGAGGGGTTGCGGTACCGTGCGGCTGCGGAGGCGACCGTGGCAGCGGCTGGTTTGCCGCGTCGGTTTAGGGCAGCGGTTCGAGCCGAAAGTGCAAGCGTTTCGCTAGGCCGCGCAGTCGCGCCTGAGCGTCGGGGGGCAGGTTGAGGGCAGGCGGCTCGTTCGTGCGCAGCGAGATGAGCAGGCGGCCGAGCAGGCGGTGCACACGCCAGTAGTTGAGCCGCAGGCCGATGTCGAAGTCGGTCACCACGTCGAGCAGGGCTTCGAGGCGCTGCGCGTGGCTCTCGCTCACCGGATCGGCCGCAAGCCGGTCCGCCAGACCGTCGAGCTTGGCTTTCAAACGCTGCACGAGCAGTTCTTCGTCGGGCTTGAGGCGCCAATGGCGCGAGAAGGCCGCGAGCCGGCGCAGTTCGTCGAAGCCGAGCGAATCGACCGGACTGGCCAGCGCGCGGTGCAAGTCGCGCATGAACACAAACAGCGCCGCGACGCGAAACCCCTCGGCGGGCGGGACACCGATGTCGACGGCAAACGCCATGAGGCGGCGATGTTCCTCGAACAGTTTGTCGTAGACCTGTTCGAAGCCGCGGGCCACCGACTGGCTGAGCGCATCGAGCACGGCCCGCCGGTCCTCGATGAGGAGGTCGCGCAGCGTGAAATCGTCGACACCGAAGAGTTCGTCGACGAGCCGGACGAGTTGGGCCGTGGAACCTCGCAGGAACGCCTCGACGAGCGGACCGCGCAGGCGCCCGTGCGTCGCCGCGGACTCGAACGGCCGAACCGCGCAGTGGAGGTCGGGCCCCTGGAACTGCAGCATGGCGAACGAGAATTCGCCCTGCTGGCCGGTACGGCCGCAGCGCACGCGCGCCCGCCCCGTCGAGAGCGAACGCTCGCCCGCCTGTTCCTTGAGCGTGTCCTGCACGTCGACGCGGTAGTGGTGAACGTCGCCCGAGAGCCCCTGCCCGTTCAACACGGTGGCGCAGATGACGCGGTGGGCCACGACCCGGCGCAACGTGACGAGTTCGGGGGCAACGCGCGTGCGGTAGAGCGTACGGCCGTCGCCGTAGTCGGGGTCGTTGCTGCGGGCCGGGCGCAACCGCTCGCTGAACGCCTCTTCGAGGTCGCGGCCGAGCTCGGCGGCCAGCTGGATGGCCCGGCAGGCGTGGCGCAACACCTGCTGAGTCTCGATGCCCGCCAGGTCGGCGAAGAAAAACCCGCAGCTCGTGGCCATGAAGAGCCCGTGGCGCTGCATTTCGAGGGCCTGCCAGGCGCGGACCTCGCTTTCCGGGGTGACGGGCCGGCGCAACGCGTCGCTGAGAAACGCGGCGCGCCGGGCCGGGTCGAGCAGGACCTGCACATAGGCGTTGCGCGCGGCAGGGGGGTCGCGGAAGAGGTCGCTCTCGGTGAATACCCGGTCGAGTTCGGCCTTGAGCCAGTCGAGGGCCGCGCGCAGCGGCTCCCGCCAGCGCTGATTCCAGCCCGGCTTGCCGCCGGTGTGGCAGCCGCAGTCGGAGCGCCAGCGTTCAACGCCGTGCGAGCAACTCCACGACGACGGTTCCAGGATGCGCGCCTCCCACTCGGGCGGGTGACTGTCGAGGTAGCAGGCGTAGTTCGTCAGCGTGATGTCGCCCGCGGCGCTGAGACGTCGCAGCCCGTCGGCGAGCGACATCTCGCCGAAGCGGTTGTGATGGCCGAACGTCTCGCCGTCGACGGCCACGTGCACGAGTTGGTCGCCCCTGCGGTTCGGCGCGAAGCCCTCGCGCAGGCGCTCGGCAAACCGCGCGCCGTTTTGCAGCGCATCGCCAAACGCGATGCTGCGCGAGATGGGGCCATCGAAGAAGAACGCGACGATCTCGCGCCCCCCGCTCAGCCGCACGAGGTAGGGCCGCGAGGGGTCGATCTTGGCCCCGCGCACCGACGTGAACGCCCCTCCGCCCGCGAGGGGACGCACCGCGTCGGCCTGTTCGGGCGCGAGGATGGTGAAACGGATGCCGTGGTCGGCCAACGTTTCGAGCGTCGGTAGGTCGGCAGCGCATTCGGCGAGCCAGAGTCCCTCGGGGCGGCGGCCGAACCGATGCTCGAAATCGGCGATGCCCCACACGACCTGGGTCACCCGGTCGTGCGGGCTCGCGAGCGGCATGATGATGTGGTTGTAGACTTGGGCGAGCGCATTGCCGTGGCCGCCGCGGGCCTTTGCGCTGCGCCGGTCGGCGTCGAGGATGGCCTCGTACACGTCGGGCGCATGCCCCTGCATCCAGGCCAACAGCGTGGGGCCCACGTTGAAACTGAGCGCCTCGTAGTTGTTCTGGGCCTCGACGAGGCGCCCGGCGTCGTCGACGCGGCGCGCGGCCGCGTTCGGGCCATAGCATTCGTCGGTGATGCGTTCGTTCCAGTCGTGGTAGGGGTGGGCGGTTTCCTGGATCTCGATGGCCTCGGTCCAGGGGTTCTCGCGCGGCGGTTGATAGAAATGCCCATGTATCGTCAGGTACTGCTTCGCCATGCCATCGCCTCGCGCGCCCGCAGGGGCTCTCCGAACGCGGCGGGACGTTTGGGCGCTGCGACGCTCCCGCCGGCAACCGCGCAGTTGTACGGCGCCGCTCGGCCCGCGTAAAGCCCGCGGCTCACGACGCGCATGCGGCGCGCGAAACGCGCCAATTTTTCAGAACCGCACCGGCCTCCCCTTGCGCAAACCGGTTCGGGTGCCTAGTTTCTCGGCCGATTGCGGGCCCAGGGCCCGCCCGACGCCGCGCGCCGCAGCGCCGCGACGCACAAGGATGTGCCCATGACCATCGACCTGACCCCGGCGGCCTTGAACGAACTGACCCCGCTTCTGGCACAGCCGCAAAACGCCGGCAAGGCGCTCCGGTTGTTTGTCCAGGGCCATGGCTGAGGCGGGCCCGTCCTGGGCCTGGCTCTGGATGAGCCAACGAAGAAGGACGACGACTACGAAAGCGCCGGCCTGAAGTTCGTGGTCGACCGCCGGGATGCACTTACCGTGTTCGGCGGCGGCGGCAACGTGCGCATCGACTTCTACAAACACGCCTGGGGGTCCGGCTTCATCGTGCGCGGGGGGCGCTCGCGCGGCTGCTGCTAGCCCTAGCCCGCCCCGGAACGTCCGCCCGCGGGCCCGATTCCTCCGGACGCCGCACCGTCTGTAGGCGACAACGCCGGGCTGCCGGACGACGACGGCCCGGCCGCGGCCGCCTGCGGTTCGAGAAACGCGTGGTAGCGGCTTGCGAAGGCCCACTTGGCTCGCCAGTCCGGTGTCTCCAGCGCGAAGAACGGCAGGAATACGTCGGGATGCGCGGCCACGAGCCGCGCCTCGGCCGATCCGGGCTCCACCGTGACGAGCCGCGGAAAAGGGAACCGTTCGAGCGCCCGCCGCGTGTAGCCGCCGGCCCGCGCAAGCGGAGCCCCCACGAACGGCACGAGATGGCTAAGCCGGGCGTGCACGCCGCGCATGGCGAGGTCGGCCATGAGCAGATACGTGTCGTAGAACGCGCCCAGGTCCTCGAACGGAAAACCCCAGACGGCGTGGGCCGTGACGTCGCAGTAGCGCGCCGCGAGCAGCACGGCATCGCGCGCCTCGCGGGCCGAGAAGCCCTTGCGCACGGCGTGCAGGACCGCGTCGCTGCCCGCCTCGACCCCGAAGAACAACGAGCGACAGCCGGCGGCGGCCATGCGTTCGAGGAGCGCCGCGTCGAGCCGGCCGACGCGCGCCGTGCAGCCCCAGGTCACGCGCAGACCGGCGCTTTCGAGCCCGTCGCAGAAAGCCAGCACCCGTTCGCGCCGGAGGGTGAACGTGTCGTCTTCGACGTGCACGAAAGCCCCGGGGTTGCGTTCAGAAAGCCGCGCGATCTCAGCGATGACCGCGTCGAGCGGACGTTCGACAACGCGGTGGCCCCAGAGCGCGCCCGCGCTGCAGAACGTGCACACATGCGGACAGCCGCGCGCCGTGAGCACGGCCAGGTCGTCGTAGGCGTGCCAGGGGAAGCCCGCCGTCGGGCCGAGCGCGAGTGCCGGCCACGTCGCGAGCCGCGGCCGCGCCGCTCCGACGAGCACGGTGGACCCCGAACGCACGATGGCCCCGGCCACCGGGCGCCTGAGCGACGCGTCGCGCGTCGGGCGCACGCGGAGCAGGTCGACGAACGTTTCCTCGCCTTCGCCGCAAACGACCGCGTCGAGCCACGAGAAGCGCCGCACGAGGTCCTCGGCCACTTCGGTCGGCCCGGGGCCGCCGAGCACGAGCAACTGCGCGGGCCGACGGCGTCGCACCTCGGCGAGGGCGAGCAGCGCGAGCGGCAGCCGGTCGGCCATGGTGCTGACGCCAAGCACCGGCGCGTCGCTGTCGAGCCAGTCGGCGAGTCCGGCCGCGTCTCGGGGCAGAGGGCCGCGTTGCAGGTCGCGCACCTCGGCCGAAAGGCCCGCTGCGGCGAGCGCCGCCTGCAGCGCGAGGCAGCCAAGGGGTGGTTGCTTGCGGGCGGAGCGCAAGTCGGCGGCCAGGCTGGCCAGAACGACGGCGTTCACAGCGCTTCTCCGGCGGGACCGAGCGCCGCCCAGTAGCGTTCGCAGGTGGGGGCCAGGGCCGGCTCGGCGGCGCAGGCCGCGCGCAACGCGGCGCGCGCCTCATCTGTGTGGCCGAGCCGCAGAGTTACGTAGCCGAGATTGAGCAGCAGAGCGGGCACGTCGGGATCGTCGGCGACGGCCTCGATAAGCGCGCACCGGGCCTCTTCGTAGCGCCCGAGCATGGCGAGGAAGGCCGCACGATTCGCGCGGAGCGCCGGATGGCGCAATTCCGGGTCGGCAAGCGCTTCGTCGCAGAGACGCAGCCCCTCGGCAGGCTGGCCAAGCCGTTCGTGGGCGACGCACAGATCGGCCAGGAGCTGGACGCGTCCGGGCAGCCCGGCGAAGCGTTCGGCCGCGCGGCTGAGCAGGGCGACGGCCGCCGCGGGCCGCCCGAGGGCGAGTTCCAGCAGACCGGCTTCGAGCTGCACTTCCAGCAGCTCGGGGCGCCGCGCCAGCAGCGCGTCGAGGAGCGGCCGAGCCTCGGCGGCCTGCCCCGCCTCGCGCAAGCAGCGCACGCGGAGGAAGCTCAGCAAGTCGGGAAAGGGAGCGCGCGGGTCGGCGGCAAGGCCGGACAGGTCGGCGAGCGCGGCGGTGCACGCGCCGGAGGCCGCGCGCACGAGGGCGATGGCGGCGGCGGCCGCGGCATCGGGCGGGTCTTGCCCAGCGACGGCACGGAAGCGTGCGATGGCGGACTCACGGATCGCGTCGGCGTCCATGGGGGCCGTCCTGCCCGGCGAGTGACGGCGCGGCCTCGTGCGGTGGGCCCCGCCGCCCGGCCCAGGCCGGGTCGCCGGGCAACCGGAGCCGTACCACGCGACCACGTCCCGGGGCAAGCCGGCCGTGACCCGACGCCTCCCGGCCACCCGCGGTCAGCGCAGGGCGTCAAGCACCGAATCGCCGCGTTCGAGACCGCGATGGGCCCCGGATGCGCTCGCGAGTCCCGGTTCGGGTCACGGATTCTGGAGCGAGGCGACGCTTTACAGGCCGGCCGGCCGTGCTATGCTGCCGCCACTACACAGGGGGTTGAGGTCGGTCCTCAAGGAGGACCCAACAACGGTGTGGAGGATGCGCTCATGTTCAAGGAGTTCAAAGAGTTCGCAGTGAAGGGCAACGTCATCGACATGGCCGTCGGCATCGTCATCGGCGCCGCGTTCGGCTTGATCGTCAAGTCGCTCGTCGACGACCTCATCATGCCCCCCGTCGGTCTGCTGCTCGGCAAGGTCGATTTCGCCAACCTCTTCGTCGTGCTCAAGGACGGCACGCAGGCCGGCCCCTACGCGACGGTGGCCGACGCCAAGGCCGCTGGCGCCGTCACGCTGAGCTACGGAGCTTTCATCAATACGATCATCAACTTCTTGATCGTTGCCTTTGCGATGTTCCTGGTGGTCAAACAGATCAACCGCCTCAAGCGCAAGTCTGAGCCGGCCGCGGCCGCACCGGCCACCACCCGCAAGTGCCCCTACTGCCTCTCCGACATCCCGCTCGAGGCGCGCAAGTGCGCGCACTGCACGTCGGACGTTCCGGCCTCGGCATGAGGTCCGCACGAACCTCGATGCACGACTCTCACGGTCCGGGCGCCAGCGGTGCGCCCGGGGCCGCGGGGCCGCGGGTGGGCCTCCCAATTGGCGCGCTCATCGGCATCGGCCTGGCGCTCTGGACCGCGTGCGCGCTTCCCGAGCGGCTGGAGTTGCCTCCGCTCGAACTGCCCGCGGTGGCCAACATCCTGTCCGACACCGTCTCGGGCGCGCGGCGCGGCACGTATCTCGCCTATCTCGTCGGCGCCCGCGTCTCGGGGGGCCGGCTCACCTACACCGATGAGTTCTTCCAGGCGTCCGTCGAGAGCGTGGCGCACTCGCTCGACGTCGATTTCGGGCCCTCCGCGGCGAGCGGGGAGGTTGGGCCCGACGGCCGCGTCGACTTCAAAGAGCGGCGCGAAGCGGCCTACGCGAACAGTCAGGTGGTCGTCCACGAGTTGCGGCTCGAGGGTGTGCTCGACCTCGACGGACCGGTGGACGGGGCGCCCACGGTGCTCGGGATGTCGGGCCAGGTGACGCAGACGTTTCGCCTGGTCGACGGCGACGTGGCCTTGGTGCGGGCCTTCGACGCCGGCTCGCGCCTCGGGCTGTATCAGTGCGCGAACAGCGACGCCGAACCGAACGACGAGCCGGCCCTGGCGGTCGACCTCGGGACGCTCCAGGAAACGACCCGCGTCGAGGGCTGCCTGAGCGGCGTACCGGCCGTCTCGTGGGACGCCGGCGAAGGGGTCTACCGGGTCTCGGGCGACACGGACGTCTTCCGCTTCACCGTGGGGCGTCCGGGCTCGCTGCTCGTGACGCTCACGCGCGAACAGGTGCCGGCCGACTACCGTATTTCCGTCGCCGAGGCCGGGCAGGCCGGTCCGCCAAGTCGCGCGGCGGCGGGCGACGGCGAGCTGGCCCTGCGCCTTCCGGCCGCCGCCGACGTCGTCTACGTACTCACCGTCGCGGGGCTGGCGGGCCGCGTGGGGCCGTACGTGCTCGAACTGCGGCCCGCGGCACCCGCCGCCTGCGGCGATGGTTTCGCGGAGGGCGACGAGGCTTGCGACGCGTCCGACTTGAAAGACACGAGCTGCCCCGAGCCGCGTGTACCGGCCCGAGCGCCCACCTGCCGCGCCGACTGCACCGTCGATTTCACCGGCTGTACGTGCGTGCCGGCCTGTCTTCCCGCGGCGCAGTGCGGCAGCGACGGCTGCGTCGGTCGCTGTGGCGTGTGTGCCCCCGACTTCGAATGTCGCGCTGGGCAGTGCGAACCGGCGGCCGACGCGGGGGCCGTGGTCATCAGCGAGGTCCTGGTGCGACCCTGGGCCGTCAGCCGCGAATTGGGCCAGTTCGTCGAGCTCACCAACGTCAGCAACGCCGAGCGCGACCTGACCGGCTGGATCCTCCGCACGGCGCGGGGCGAACCGCTCTCGCTCAGCCTGCCCGACCGCTCTCTGCGGCTCGCCCCCGGGGCCGTGGCCGTGGTCGCCCCGAATGGCGACGCCACGCAAAACGGCGGGCTGCCGGCCGAGACGCTGTGGCCTGTCGGTGCCCTCGACATCGACGCCGCCGGCGACACCCTGACGCTTGTCAACGCGAGCGGAACGCTGGTCGACGAGGTCGCGTTCCGTGGGGCCGACGTGCTCGCGCCGGGCCGTTCCTGGTCGCTCGATCCGGGCGCTACCGACGCCACGCGCAACGACGACCGCGACGTGTGGTGCCTCTCCACGGCCCCCGGGCGCCCCGGCCGCGACCACGGCAGCCCTGGCGCTCCGAACCCGCCCTGCCCCTGAGCGGGCTCTCACTCGCCTTCGACTCGGCTGAACGACGCAGGACTACGCCGTCGGCTGGTCTTCGACCACGATGCCCGCCTGCACCGCCGTCGACAGGAATTCCTCGGCCGCCTGGGCGGCCGGCTCGGCGGCATACCCCAGGGTGTCCTGGCCGGCCTCGATGCATTCGGCCAACGTGAAGCGCTTGCTGGACGTGATGAACAGGAAGAGCGGGGTCACGGATTCGGGCAGGACGAGCGCCGTGCCGGCCGGAACGTCGTAGAGCAGCAGGCCCGGCGAGGGGTGGAGCGCCGCGTCGCTGTCCCCCATGGCGGGCACGAACCGACAGGGCGTGACGAGCACATCTTCACGCCGGAAACGGAACGTCGCCGTGGCGAGCCGCGCGAGGAGCGCCGTGGCCCGGGCGCGCCGCGGCGCCGCGCGCAGATCCTCGGCGAACCGACCGTATTCCATGAGAATTTCTGCGCGGCCAGCCGGGCTCATACCGCGCGGGTCGCGAAACGGCACGTCGTTGAGACTGAGCCCCTTGTAGCTCGCGGCCGCGTGCGCCAACGGCTCGAGGCCATAGGCGGCCGGGTCACGGCCCATGGCGGACGAGCGCGTGAGCGCCAGCGGAAAGGCCGAGACGCCGGCAAGCGCGCGGCGGTGCGTCACGAGCAAATGCAGCGAGGCGCGCGCCTCGGCAAGGCTCGTGCCGGGCAGGTCGGGGATCATGTTGACCCACGCCGGAATGCCGGCCGCCTGGAGCCGGTCGAGCATGGCCTCGATCTCGCGGGCATCGCTGCCCTTCTGAACCTGTTGGAGCGCACGGTCGCACGTGCTCTCGACGCCAAGGGTGACGAGGCGGCAGCCCGCCCGCTGCATGGCCTGGAGCGTGGGCAGGTCGAAACGGCGGTCGACGCGCAGGTAGGTGGACCACCGGATGTCGAGCCCCGCCTCGATGAGCGCTTCGCTCAGCCCGCGGGCGAGTGCCGGCGCCAGGCTCTCGGTGACGAACTCGAAGCCGCGCCGGCCATGGAGTCGCAACAGCTCGCCGATGTGCGCGACCGCGCGCCGCGCGGAGGCCTGCCGATAGGCCCCCGGCCCGTACAGGTGCACGTAGTCGCAGTAGGCGCAACGCCCCCAGTAGCAGCCGCGGGCCAGCACGAGCGACAGCGAGGCATGCGGCGCCGCGGCCAGGGCCGCCGCGGAGTATTGCGGCAACGGCACGGCGTCGAGGCGCCGCAGGCGGGCCGGCGGGCCCGCGAGAAAACCGCCCGCCCCGTCCGGCACGAGCAGGTTCGGGACCGCGGTGAGCGGCGTGCCGCCCACGAGCGCCTCGGCGAGCGCCGGCAGCGCCTCCTCGCCCTCGTAGCGGGCGAGCGCCGTGCAGCCGCTGCGCTCGGCGACATCGGCGAGCGCGAACGGGTGGAGCAGACTCACGACGGGCCCCCCGAGCACGACGGGCAGGTCAGGGGCCACGGTGCGGATTTCGCGCGCAAGGACCACGGCCGGTTCGAGCTGCGGCCCCATGGGCACGGAAAGGGCCACGAGCAGCGGCTGCTCGCTGGCGATCTCAGCGGCCGCCCGGCGCAGGAATTCGGCCAGTTGGGTCGTCACGGCGCCGTCGGCGCGCGCGGGGACGAGCCGACCGAGAAAAGCGGTCAGATCGTGCGTGCCATCGAGTTGGAAACTCAGCCCGGCTCCCTTGCCCCCGAGCCGGAAGCGTTGCCGCCGCACGAAACTCGCTGCGAGCAGACGCTGATGGTCACTCTCGTAGTGCGCAGCCTCGGCCGGGGTGAGGTAGGCGCGCTGGTCGAGCACCGCCAGGCGCCCGGCCGCTTCGCGGATGACGCGTTCGAGTTCGGGATCGTCGAAGCAAGACGCCACGTAGCGCCGGTTGAGGTCGAGTTGCAGCACGCCAAAGCCCTGGGCCGCGAGGCAGGCCGCAAGGACCGGCAGCGACGGATACAGGGCGTCGAACAACTCAGGCACGACGGGCGGCAAGACGATGACGACTGGACGGTTTCTGGGTTTCACGACACCTCCGTGCCTCCATTGTAGCAGACGCGAGTGGCCACCCGAGCCTTGACCCGCCCGGACCGCCGACGTACAGAGAACGACTCGGCCGCCCTGCGGGCCCCGTCTCCCGGGCCCCCGTTGCCGAGACGTCGGCCCAAGGAGCTGGACATGCGCTGCTTGCCCCTCATGACCGCTTGCACCCTCGCCACGCTCGTCGCGGCGGGCGCGTGCGGGCCGGCCGTCCGCGGATCCGCCCAGGCCGACCCACCGCGGGCGGCCGTCGTGCGTCCCGCGGCCGTCGCAACCGGGGTGGCGCCGCGGCCGAAGCGCATCACGGTCGCCGACTTGCCGGCCGTCGTGCGGGCAGCCTGCCGCGTGCCTCGCGTCATCGCCACCGTGAACGGCGAGCCCATCACCGACACGCGCTGGCTCATCGACGTATGGCGCGTCGGCCAGGGAACCGCGCGGATCACGGCCGACCGGGTGGTGGGGCTCGCCGACAAGTTTTTGACGCGGCTCATCCAGCAGCGACTGCTGCGCCAGGAAACGCGCCGTCACGGCGTCAAGGCCACGCGCGCCGAGGTCGACGCCGCGCTCGCCGAATATGCCGGCCGGTTCGGCACCGAGTCGGGATTCCGCTCCTACTTGCAGGCGGGGCACAGTACCGTTGCCGACTTGCGCCGCACGCTGTCGCTGCGCCTGGCCGTGCGCAAACTGCTGTTGCAGCAGGGGGCGTTCGTGCCCAAGGCCACCCGCACCGGCGAAGACCCGCAGTGGCCGACCGGCTTCTACGAAGCCCAGAACCGACTCATCGAACGGCTGACGCGCGAGGCGCACGTGAATCGGCACATCGTGTGCTCGGGCCCCGCTCCGCTGCCGAGCGGCAAGTAGGGGCCGACGGGCCAGACGCTCAGTACCGCACGATGCGCAAGTTGACGGCCGTGCCCGCGGGGACCTTGGCGCCGCCGTCGGGGTCTTGTGCGACCACGACGTTGACGTCGTAGTCGTCGCTGTCGACCTTCTTCACTTCGCCGAGTTTGAGGCCGGCCTCGGTGAGGAGCCGCTCGGCGACGCCGACGTGCTTGAACTTGACCTTGGGCACCGCGACGAGTTCGGGGCCCGCCGAGACGACGAGGTCGACGCTCGCTCCGCGTGCCACGGCAGCCCCGGCGGCCGGCTTGTGCGACAGGACGACGTCCTTCGGCTGCGGGCCCGCCTGCGTCTGCACCTGCCCGACGACGAGCCCGGCGGCTTCGAGTTTCGCCGTGGCCGCCGCCCGGCCCTGCCCGACGAGGCCGGGGACCTGAATCTTGCTGCTGCCCGCGCTCAACACGACCCGCACGGTCTCGTGCGCCTTCACGCGCGAGCCGGGCAGTGGCGACTGCTCGATGACCCGCCCCTTCGCCACGTCGGCGCTATCGCGCGCGGCCTCGATGTAGAGGAGCAGGCCGCGTTCGGACAGCAGCGTGCGGGCCTGCTCAGCGTCGAGCGAATGGACGTTGGGCACGTCGACACCGGCTCCACCCGGGCTCGCGACGGCTTCCGCGGCGGGGCCGGCGGGCTCTGCCACCGTGCGGCCCGGCGGGGGCACGAGCACGTTGAGCACGAAGTAGGCGGCGGTGCTCGTCACGAGCGCCGTGAGCAAGGACGTCACGAACACGGACACTTTCATGCGGCAGCCCCCATCGACGTCAGTTTTGGCGCGCGAACAACGCCGCGGCCGGCGCGGTTCAGAGAAAAGCCGATTCTCCGCGCGCGGTCAAGGTGCCCGCCGGCCGGAACTCCGGCCACCCCCGGGGGCTTCGGGCGGCCCTTGCGTCGCGCCGAGGGGGGCCTATATTCGGGGCCGGCCGCTCTACGGGGGCGGGCCCGTGGTGGACTTCGCACGGCGGTTCGGGCGGCGGGCCCTACCGTCCGGCGGTCAGACGAGGCCCGGACAGCGCACGAGGCCGTGCACAGGAGATTGCGCCATGGCAAACCCGAACGTCGTCATCCTCGACAGCAACAACTTCGACGCCGAGGTCGCCGCAAGCCCCATCCCGGTGCTGGTCGACTTCTGGGCCGTGTGGTGCGGGCCGTGCCGCGCCATCGCGCCCACGGTCGAGCAACTCGCCGACGAGTACAAAGGCAAGGTCAAAGTCGCCAAGCTCGACGTCGACCACGCGCAGGACATTGCGGCCCGCTACCTCGTGACGTCCATTCCCACCCTGCTGCTCTTCAAGGGCGGCCGGCCCGTCACCCAGATCATCGGCGCGCAACCCAAGGCCAGAATCGTCGCCGCCATCGACAAGCACGTCTGACGATGTCGCCTCTCAGGGATGCGGCGCGCTCGTGGCCGCGTGTACGACCCTGTAGAGGGCGCCGAAGTTGGTTTCCTGGCGCATCATCTCCTTGATGGTCTGCCCGCCGCGGATGCGGCGGATGGCCCGCGCGAACAACGGCGTCAGCGAGAGTACCGTGGTCCGCGCGGCGAGCCGCGGGTCGGCGCGTACCCGCGCCAGGAACCGCGGGTGCGTGTCGGTGACGACCAGCTCGTCGATAGCCGACGCTTCGAGCCGGGCGGCGAACTCCTCGGTCCCCCGATCGTAGCCGTGCGCGTGCGTGACGCCGCAGAGGACATGGCGCGCGCCCGCTTCGCGCGCGGCCTCGGCCGCGGCAAACAGGGTGGCGCCCGACGAGAGCAGGTCGTCGGTGAACCAGACCACCCTGCCCTTCACCGGCCCGAGCAGGCCGTGGCTCTGGATGCGCCCGACGTCGTCCCAGGCCCGGTGCTTGTCGTGATGCGCGAGGCGCAGTTTGGGCCGCGGGGGCTCGCTGCGCAGGTGCAGGGCGACCTCCTCGGACAGTTCGCGTACGGCGCGCGCGCGGCCGGCGTCGGGCACCCCCAGCACGAGGTCGGCGCCGTCGGGGGCCAGCCCGCAGGTCGCCTGCCATTCGCGATACCGCCGACCGATGTAGTCGCCCCAGATGGGCCGGCTGCGCAAGTGGTCGAGCGGAATGCGAAAGTGCCCCTCGATCTGGTCCGAGTGGAGGTCGAGCGTGAGCACGGAGTCGAGCCCCGCGGTTTCGAGGAGTCGGGCCACGAGCCGCGAGGTGAGCGATTCGCGCCGTTCGTGGGTCTTGTCTTGCCGCGCGCAAGGAAACTCGGGGCACACGAGCGTAATGGCGCGGGCACCCGAGGAAAGACGCGCTGCATCGATGAGTTGCAACAGACCAACGAGTTCGTAGTTGGTGTAGCCGACGCTCCACAGGATGCAGACGTCGCGGCCTCGGATGTTGTCGAGAATCTCGACTTTCGTCTCGCCGCTCATGGCGCCGCCGTCGTCGGCGAACTCGGTGAAGCGCACGGGGTGCAGGGGCAGTCCGAGCGAGGCGGCCACTTCTTGGGCAAACGGGTCGGCGTTGCGACCGGCCATGAGGACGACGTCGTGCTCCAACATGGGCTTGCTCCGACGGTAGGGGGCGCCGCGGCGGCGCGGCGCGCCGGGTCGCCACGGTAGGGCCGGGGGCCGGCAGGCGTCAAGCGCGCGGCAGCGACGTGAGGTGACAGCGCCGAGAGGCCCCCGTACAATGGCGCCCTCGGACGGTACGGCAGGTCGGGTCGCCCCCAGGCACCGGCAGCACGCGGTCCAGGGGGCCCTCTCGCGCGGTAAGGACGAGCACATGAGCATCCGATCGTGGGGCGCCACCGACATCGGGCCCGTGCGCAAGGTGAACCAGGACCGCTACTTCATGAACGACGCGCTCGGCGTCTACGCCGTGGCCGACGGGGTCGGCGGCGGCGCGGGGGGCGAGGTCGCGAGCCAGATCGCCATCGACGTCGTGGCGAGCGCCGCGGCGCAGCTGCGCGAGCTGGCCGACCGGCCGGGGGCGCGCGATGCGGCGTCGGGACGACGGGCCGTCTTCGACGCGCTCCAGGCCGCGGTCGAGCTCGCCAACACCCGCATCTACTCAAAAGCGCAAGAAGAACGGCATCTTGCAGGCATGGCCACGACGCTGTCCGTGCTGCTCATGACGCGCGAAGCGGCGTACATCGCGCACGTGGGCGACAGCCGCATCTACCTCATTCGCGACCGGCAACTGCAACGCATCACGCAGGACCACACCTGGGTCGAAGAACTGCTGCGGGCCGGCACGCTGTCGCCGCAGGCGGCCGCCGACTTCCGCTACCGCAACGTCATCGTGCGCTCGGTGGGCGGCCACGTCAGCGTCAAGCCCGACCTGCTCTACATCGACGTGCTGCCCGGCGACCGATTTCTCATCTGCTCCGACGGCGTGAGCGACCACCCGGGCGAAGCCGAGTTGCTGAAGGCTTTGGCGACCGGCGACGCCGCCGAACGGCCGCGCCGGCTCATCGAATTGGCCGTGGCGGCCGGCAGCCGCGACAACCTGACGGCGGTCATCGTCGAAGTCCCGCTCGAAGCCGAACCGAGCGAGATCGTCGACGACGAACTGACGAGCCCCATGGCGCACACGGGCAAGGTGGCCTTTCTGCGCACCTTGTTTTTCTGCCGCCACCTGAGCCCCGCCGAGACCCTGAAGCTGTTGCGCTACGTGCACGAGGTGCAGGCCCGGCCGTCCGACGTCATCGTGCGTCAGGGCGACGAGGGGCAAGACCTTTTCGCGGTCGTCGACGGCCACCTCGACGTCGTCGTCGATGGCGTGCGGGTCAACGTGGTCGGGCCGGGCGGCCACTTCGGCGAGATCAACCTCGTCAGCGGGCAGACGCGCACGGCCACCGTCATTGCCCGCGACCGGGTGCGGCTCTTCCGGCTCGGGCGCGACGACTTCTACGACCTCAGCGAAAAGGACCCGGGCATCGCCATCAAACTGCTCTGGAGTTTCCTGCAGACCCTCGGCGCGCAGGTGCGGCGGCTGAGCCAGCAGCTCGCCCAGCGCCGGCCCTAGCGTAGAGGGACGACACGGGCGGCACCGGATCCCCGAGGGATCGGCGCCGGCCGCTCAGGACGATGGCACGGGACGCCGCAGCAAGGCCCAGACGTCGTCGGGCGCCGACGTGAGGCGCAGCACGAAGCGGTAGGCGCCGTCCGCGAGTTCGACGGCCGCCGGGTCGACCGACGTGACCTTGCCGTAGACGCCGTCGAGCGTGAGCCCGGGTTCCCACGCGATGCGCACGAGGTAGTTGCCCAGGCGCTCGGGACGCCAGTCGGCGTGCAGCACGAGCGTGTGCGCCCCGGCCTCGGTGACGAGCGCCGGCCGCGCCGTCGACTCGATCTGCTTCTCGCGCAACAGGAAGCACTCGGCCGGACGGCGAACGGGACGGAGGGTTTCGTGGCGCAGCGTGTCGGGCATGGCCAGGTCGTAAGGGGCCCCGACGGCGAGCAAGGGGTAGGTGCGCAGCGGTTCCTGTTTGCCCTTGACCCGCACGTCGAGCGGCTCGCCGACACGCACGTGCGCCGCGACCTCGGCGTACGTGGCGGCGCTGATGAGCACCTGGTTGCCGACCGTGAAGTTTTCGAGGCGGGCCGCGACGTTGATGGGGTCGCCAAGGACACCGTACTTCATGCGGCGCTCGCTGCCGAGGTTGCCGGCCACGACCTCGCCCGTGTTGAGGGCCACCCCCATTTCGAGAGCGCGGCCTTCCTGGGCATTGAACCACTCGAGGGCCCGCTGCATGGCCACGGCGCAGGCGACGGCGCGCAGCGCATCGTCGGGGCGGGTGGTGGGGGCGCCGAAGAGGACGAGGATGCCATCCCCCATGAGTTCGTTGATGATGCCGCCATGCGCCTGGATGACGTCGGACATGGCCGAGAAGTAGCGGTTGAGCAGACCGACGAGCGTCTCGGGGTCGAGGGACTCGGCGAGGCTCGTGAAGCCCCGCAGATCGGAGATGAGGATGGTGATGCGCTTCACTTCGCCCCCGAGCTTGAGGCTCTCGGGGTCGGCGAGCACGGTGGCGGCGACTTCCTCGGTGAGGTAGCGGCCAAACGTGTCGCGGATGAACTCGCGATCGCGCAACCCCGCGACCATGGAGTTGAAGGCGGCGCCGAGCAGGCCGATTTCGTCGCGGCTGCGGATGTCGACGCTGCGTTCGAGGTCGCCCGACGCAACGCGCAGCGCCGTGGCCGTGAGCGCGCGCAGGTGGCGGTTGAGATAGCGCGCGAACACCACGGCGCTGCCCATGGCCAGGATGACCGACAGCAGGATCTCGTACATGAGGCGCCGGCCGCGGGTGGCCTGTGCCAGGGCCTCGATGTCGGCGTCGAAGTCGAGTTCGAGCACCCCGACGATGCGCTTCCGGCTGTCCCGAATGGGGGCCAGAGCCGACCAGTAGCGCCCCCACTCGTCTTCCATGTGCGGTTCGAACGCCGCCTCGCCGCCGAACGCGATGTCGAAGGCCGGCGTGGTGTCGAACATGGGGTAGCCGACCGGCATGGGGTCGGATTCCTCGGCGGCGACCACGTAGGTGACGTGGCCGAGCGCGTCGCGCCGCAGCGTGCCGGCCCAGCGCAGCCCGTTGGCTTTGATGGCGCCGCGCAGCCAGTCGCGCAGCCGGATGAAGGCCGGGTCGGCGGCGGCCTCCTGCGTGAGGAACGTGGCGTGCGCGTCGCCGTCGACGGCGCTGGCCATGGCGCTCGCCAGACCCAGCAGATGCGCCCGGTAGGTGTCCTTCTCGCGTTCGAGATCGCTGCGGAAGCCGTACCAGCCGTAGAACGCGATGAAGAGCCCGACAAGCCCGCCGAAGAGCAGGCCGAGTTTGGCCCAGAGCGGAAAGACGACCGGACGGCGCGCGCCGGCGGGCGGGGCCGACTGCGGCTTTGGCGCGCTCATGACGAGGCCGGCGCGGCAGGCCGGCGCGCGGACCGTTGCCTGCGAACGCGTTCCGCGCCTGCGTCGCACCCGCCGAATGGCCCCGCAGCCCGCATGACGTCGCTCGCCCCCGCCTGGTCGGACGCACCCGTGACGCTGAACGCCCGAAAAGCCATAGCAAATCGGCCACGCGCTGTCCAGCCCACGGCGGGCCCGGCGCGTTCCCCGCTCCGGCTTCTCAGCCGGGCGGGAATCCGCTAGTGCAGGGGAGAGAAATGGAGGGAGCCCCGGCTTGATCCTGCTCGTCCATCCGCCCTTTGCGCTGCCGAGCGAGCCGCCCCCCGGCATCGCGCAGCTCGCGGGGGGCCTGCGCCACGCGGGAACGGCGGTGCAGGCCGTCGACGCGTCCATCCTGGCCTATCGCTGGGCGCTTGCGGAGGCAGGTCGCGCAGCCCCGTTTGGCCACCGCCTGGCCGGGGCCGTGCGCGCTCTGCGCGAGCCAGCCACGTACCGCAACGAAGCGCTCCACGGCTCGGCGCTGCACGCGGTCAACGGGGCACTCGTAGGGTGGGCGAAGCGCCAAGGGGGCAGCCGGCTGAGCCTCACCGACTATGAGGTGCCGGGCTTCGACCCGTTCTCGCTCCGCGACCTGCTGCGCGCCTTCGAACACCCCGAGGCGCAGTTCCTCGCGCCGTTCTACGACCGCGTGCTCGGGCCGGCGCTGCGGGGCCTGGCACCGCGCATCGTCGGGCTGTCCATCAACTACCGGCAGCAGGTCCTGCCCGCTCTGGCGCTCGCGGGAAGGCTGCGGGCTTGGTGGCCGCGCGCCCACCTGACGGCCGGAGGCGGACTCATCACGGCCTGGGCCCGCGGGGGCCAGCCCGCCGAAAAGCTCCACGCCGTGTTCGACAGCCTGATCGTCGGCGACGGCGTCTCCGCGCTGCAATCGCTCGCCGCGGGCCGTGAGCCGTCCCCGGCTCTTGTGCCGGCGGGCCGGCCGCTCACGACGGCCCGCCCCGCACCGCACGCGCCCGAAGCGCTTGCGGCCGCTCCCGACTTCGCCGGCCTGCCGCTCGGCGCGTACCTCTCGCCCGGTCCCATCCTGCCCGTGGCGTCGTCGCGGGGCTGCTACTGGCGGCGCTGCGCGTTCTGCCCGGAGGCGCTGCACCACGGCGATGGCGCGGCTTGGCTGCCCGGCGCCGCGCTCGCCGCGCGGCTCGCGGCGCTCTGCCAGCGCTACCGGACGCGGTTCTTCCACCTGGCCGACAGCGCGCTCACCCCGGCAACGGTGCAGGGCCTCGTGCGGGCGACGCCGGCCGGTGCGGCGGCGCCCGTCCGCTTCTACGGCTTCGCGCGCGTCGAGCCGCTGCTCGGCGAACCCACGGTGGCGCGCGGCTTGTACCGGGCCGGCTGCCGCCTGTTGCAGCTCGGCATCGAGACGGGCAGCGCCCGCCTCCAGGCCCGCATCGGCAAGGGCGTCGACCTCGACCTGGCGGGGCGCGTGCTGCGGACGCTCGCCGCCGCCGGCATCCGCACCGTGGCCTACGTGCTCATCGGCCTGCCCGACGAGACGCCGGCCGACGCCGACCTCACCCGCGCGTTTCTGCGGTCCGAGCGGGCCGCGCTGCACGCGGTGCACGTCAGCGTGCTCAACCTGCCGGTCGGCTCGCCGCTCGATCGGGATCCCGACGCCTACGGCCTGCCGCCCGGCGCCGCCCGGCCCGACTTTCCCGGCGAGCTGAGCGTCTGCCGGCACCTGCAGACCACGGGCCGCTGGCCGCGCACCGAGGTGCGGCGCTATCTGGCCGAGTCGCTGCTCGGCGACCCGGAGCTGCGCCCCCTGTTCAAGCGTATGCCGCCGTTTCTCGGCGTGAACCATTTGCTGCCGCGGTTCGGCTGACGGCCACGCGGCCGGCCGGCGCCGGGCCGACCCGACGAAACGCACCGGCTTTTGCCTGCCCCCGGCCCTTCGCCTATACTCCCGCGGTTGGCGACCGTGTCGGCGTTGACACGATTGCCGCCCTCCCCCGGGCCGCGCGCCAGGAACGACGCCAGGTCCGCCGCTTGGCACGCGTGCTGCAAGGCGTTCGAGAGCCCGAGCGGGGCTTTGCAGGAGTGCTTCGGATGAGCGCATTTTCCTTCCGCCGGCGCGTGGCGAGCCTCTTTGGGGTGCTTGCCATCGCGGCCGCAGCGTGTTCCGAGAAATCGAACCCCGAGCCGCCCGGTGAGCGCGTCACGATGGTCCCGGCCGACGCCCCCGACCCCGGCGCCGGCCCCGCGGCGCCCGCCGCCGTGAACGCCCCCGCACCGAACGACGAGGCGGCCCTCGACGCAGTGGCGGCGGCCCTCATCGCCTTCGTCCAGGAACGACTGGAGCGCGAGCTGACGTCGAGCCGCCGCGAGCAGGACGGGCTCGCGAGCCGCATCGAGTCCGAGGGGGTCTTCCGCGACGTGCTCCAGGAAGCCTACCGCACCCGCGACTACGCTCCCTTCTTCTTTGGCAGCGAGGCCTCCGAGCGGCAGCGCGCGGCGATGCAGGCGGCGCTCGTGGCACTTCCCGAACACGGGCTGTCGCAGAAGCCCTACGATCTGCCTCGTCTCGAGCAGTTGTCCGCGTCCCTGGCCGAAGCCCAGCAGCAACGCACGGCATTGCGCGCCGGCGCCGAGCTCGACGGCACCCAGCGGGCCCTCTTCGCGCTCGCCATGGGCTACGAACGCGTGCCCGATCGCGCGCAGGCGCGCCGCGACCTGGCCGCCCTCAACCTGAAAGGCCCCAAGCCCGAACACGTGGGGCTGCTGCGCGACCCGCTGCGCATCTATCTCGATGCCGGGGCACGCGTGCAGCAGGTCGAACAACAGATCGACGTGCATCTGCTCAAGGCTTTCTTCCGCTATGCGCTCGACTTCAAGTATCTGCGCCGCGCCCACCCCGACGAGCCAACGCCCGAGCCCGAGAAGGCGCCGCTCAAGTTCAAAGAGGATCTGCTGGTCGACCTCGACGGGGCGTTTCCCGACGTCGGCGGACGGCTCGCGGCCTTCGCGCCCGACCACCCCCACTACCGCAAGTTGATCGAGGGGCTGGCCTTCTACAAGGGGCTCGCCGATGCCGGCACCGTGGCGC
Source organism: uncultured Myxococcales bacterium (assembly GCA_964422715.1). GTDB lineage: Bacteria > Myxococcota_A > UBA9042 > PWKZ01 > CAYRCM01 > CAYRCM01. The sequence continues at coordinate 19,907 of CAYRCM010000010.1, forward strand.
CGCTCAAAGGCCCGCGGCTGCGCAAGAAGGCCAAGGGCGACAAGGTGTTGGCGCTCAAGCAGCGGCTCGTGCTCGAAGGCTACGACGTCGGCCCCATCGACGACCAGTTCGACGACGCGCTCGACGCCGCCGTGCGGGCCTACCAGGTGGCCCACCAGCTCGAGGCCAACGGGATCGTGACGGGCGCCTTCTACGCCGCACTCAACGTGCCCATGAAGCACCGGGTGAGTCAGATTCGACTCGCGTTGCAGCGCTGGCGCGAAAGCCCACTCGCGCGCGGCGTCGACCGGCCGTCGTTCTACGCCCGGGTCAACATCCCGCAGTTCGTCGTGCAATTCTTCGAGGACGACACCGTGGTGCGCGAGCACCGCGTCGTCGTGGGCACCAATGCCCACGACATCGATCTGCTGGCCGGGGTCGAAGGGCGCATCAACCACACCCGGATACTGGCGGCCGAGTTCAACCAGATCGTGCTCAACCCGTACTGGTTCGTGCCGCCGCGCATCCACAAGTTCGAACTCGACTTCGAGCGCGAGAGAGACCCGAAATACTACGAGAACAACCGCTTCGAGTTCGTCCAGACGTCGTCGGGACAGGTGTTCGTCAAGCAGGCGCCGGGGCCCGACAACGCGCTCGGCGTGGTCAAATTCCTGTTCGCGAACCCGTACTCCATCTACATGCACGACACGCCGAAGAAGCCGCTCTTCAACCGGGTCGTGCGCGCGTTCTCCCACGGTTGCATCCGCCTCGAAAACCCTGTCGACGTGGCCAAGTGGCTGCTCCAGCGCTCGAACGGCATGGCCCCCGAGAAGGTCGACAGCATCCTCGCGACGCGGCGCGAAACCCCCATCGACCTCACCCACAAGGTGCCCATCTACATCGAGTACGTGACCGTGTCCGTCGATGGGGCCGGCCATTTGATGTTCCTCGGCGACGTCTACGGCTACGACCGGGCCTACGCCAACCATGAGTTGCCCGTGTCGCGGGGCCGCAACATCCCGGAGGCGCGCCTCGCCAAATTGCGCGGTGAGGACGACGTGCGCCGCGCCGCCATCGAAGCCAAGATCGCCGCCGACGCCGCCGCGGCAGCTCCCCCCGACGGCGCGGCGCCGGCGGGCGACGGTGCGGCGCCGCCGCCCGACGGCAAACCCGCCGGCGCGGGCAAGCCCGGCGCTCCGCCGGCCGCCAAGCCGGCCGCAGGCGCCAAGCCCGCCGCGGACGACGGCAACGGCGCTCCACTGCCCGACGGTCCCTGACCCCCGCCGCGACCGAAACGCGAAGCGCATCCTCAGGCCGAAACGATGGCCCCGGCGAAGCGGGCGAGGCTCCGCAGGTCGTGCACGTCCTCGACGAAGTGCGGCGCGAGCAGAAGACGCCCGGGCTCGACTTGCCCCGCGAGAGCGCCAAGCTGCGCCCGGTCGCGGTCGGCCAGCCGGCGCAGCTGCCGGTGGTGCTCGACCACCTTGTGGCCCACGTCGTCGAGCACCCCGCGGCCGTGCAGTTGTAGGGCCGGCGCAGCCGCGAGGCGGGCACGCAGGCGCGCGTAGGCAGCCTCGATGGCCTCGGGCGGCAAGCACGGACGATGCACGCGGTTGACGAGAAACGCCGCGAACGGCATGCGTTCGGCCTGCAGCCGGGCGTAGAGGTACTGGCCCTCGTCGATGGACGCCGCATCGGTTCCGGACACGATGACAAAGGCCACCGCCGGGGTGCGCAGCAGGTTCTCGACGTGGTGCGCCCGCGTACGGAACCCATCGTACATGCTGCTGAAACTGTCGAGGAAGCGCAGGATGTCCATGAAGACGTCGGCGCCGATGAACCGGCCGACGCCGCGCAGGATGAGGCTGTCGCGACCGAGCGCCGCGAGCCCGATCCGGCTCATGCCGCGCGTGGAGTGCATGAAGAGCCGAAACGCCGTGCTGTCGAGCAGATCGGTGAGGCGCTCGGGGGCCGAGAGGAAATCGAGCGCGTGGCGCGACGGGGGGGTGTCGAGCACGATGAGGTCGTACTGTCCGGCCCGTTCTTCTTGAATCTCATAGAGTTTCTCCATGGCCATGTATTCGTGGCTGCCGGCGAGCGCCGTGGAGGCCTGGAGATAGAACGGGTTTGCCAGGATGCGGTCACGCACGGTGGGGTTCGGAGCGTAGCGCTCGACCACCCGGTCGAAGGTGGTCTTCGTGTCGAGCATCATGGCGTCGAGCCGCCCCGCCAGCGCCAGGCCGGCACGGGCGAACAGCGCGTCGGGGATGCGCTGTTCCTGCTGGTCGAAGGCGTGGAGGCCAAGCGAATTGGCGAGGCGGCGGGCGGGGTCGACGGTGAGGACGAGCACCCGGGCCCCGGCCATGGCGGCATGCACGGCCAGCGCCGCGGCGGTGGTGGTCTTGCCGACCCCGCCGGACCCCACGGCGACGAGGATGCTGCGGCCGCGCACGAGGTCGTCGAGCGTCACGGGAGCCCCCGCAGACCGGAGACGGTCAGAACACGTCGGCCACCTCGACCATGCCGCCGAGCAGGGCATCGCGCAACCCTGCGATCGTCTTCAGGAACATGACGACGGTGATGATGGCGAAGACCAGCAGCCCAAGCGCGATGATGAGGAAGCCTGGGCCGAGCCCGGCGAGTTGCTTGGCGGCGAGCATGATGAGGACCGCCACCGCGAACAGGATGACCTGCAGGACGAGCACCGTGCGCGCGTTTTGCGCGACGGAATGCGCGGCGACGTGCCGGGCCACGCGCTGTACGGAGAGCAACAGCAGAATCTGGCCGGCGAGGCCGACGATGCGCGAAATGGGGTCGGCGATCTGGACGTACTCGAGCCACGCGCGCGACGGCTTGCCGAGCAGGACCGACGCGAGGGCGAAGAGCGCCAGCGTGAGGAGCACGAACTGGACGCCGTAGCAGAGAAAAGCCCCCCACGCGAGACCGCGGCCCCCCGATGCCGCGGGCACGTCGGCGTAGCGCCGCAGACCGACGAGCATGAGCAGCGTGGCGACCACGAGCAGGGCGGTGCCGGCCACGACCAGCAGGAGTTGCAAGGAGGCCGACCGGGCCAGCGCGGCCACGACGCCGAGCACCACCATGGCGACGAGCGTCACGACGTAGGTCACGAGCCCCTTGTAGAACACCGAGAGACCGCTGTGTGCCCGATCCCAACCGGACAGGCGGCCACTCGGCTGCAGCGCGAGGTCCGAAGGCGACATGGTGCGGTTCCTTTCCCCAGCACGGATGACACCCGTCAGGCGCGGCCAACCGCTCCCCAATAGCGACAAGGCCGAAGGGCGTCAACCCCTGGGGGTCGCCCCGCCGAGCGCTCAGCGGGACGGGGCCCGGCGCGACGGACGGCGCGACGAAGAACCCGGCGCGGCGGGGGGTGGACGAGGGCCGGTCGGGGGCGGGCCCCCCGTGAGGAGGGCCTTTTGCCGCCGCCGTTCGCGGGCGTCGGCGCGGTAGAGGGGGACGCCCGCTGCATCGCAGCCGGCGGCCTGGAAGGCCGCGGCGAGCGTTCCGGGCAGCGGGATGAAACTCTGGACCTGCTGCAGGCGCTGCCCGCGGCGAGCGAGCCAGCGGCCGGCGCGATCGGCGTCGGCCGGCGTGCAGCCGGGGAAGGCCGCAATGAAATACGGCACGAGATACTGCTCGCGCCCCGCCGCCCGGCTCGCCGCGAGAAAGGCCGCCTCGAAGGCCTCGAAGACCTCGATGCCGGGCTTGCGCATGAGCCGCAGCACGGCGGGCGCCACGTGTTCGGGAGCCACCTTGAGATGGCCGCCCGTGTAGTGGCGGGCGACTTCGCGAATGAAGTCGGGCGCCCGGAGCGCCCAATCGTGGCGGATGCCGCTCGCGAGCAGCACGCGCCGCACGCGCGGAAGGTGGCGCGCGGTGTCGAGCAGGTCGAGGAGCGCCCGCGGGTCGCCCTGAAGGCGCGCACACGGCTCCGGGACGAGACACGACGGACGGCGGCACCGGGCACATGCGGCCGCATCGCGGCCCTGCACCCCGTAGGCGTTGGCCGTGGGCCCGCCGACATCGCTCACGGTGCCCCGAAAGTCGGGGCGCGCCGTGAGCCGGCGAATCTCGCCGAGCACCGAATCGGGGCTGCGCGTGACGACGGCCCGGCCCTGGTGCAGGGCGAGGCCGCAGAAACTGCAGCCGCCGGGGCAGCCGCGGTGCGAGATGACGGAATGGCGCACGACCTCGAGTGCCGCGATGCGGCCGCCGGCGCTCGGGTGGGCCCGCCCGGAAAAGGGCAGCGCGTGCACGGCGTCGAGGGCGGCGGTGCTCATGACCGGCCGTGGCTCGGCGAGCACGAGCCCCTCGGCGTGGCGCTGGCGCACGCGGCCGGTAAATCCCGGGGCGGCGCTGCTTTCGAGCGTCAGGGCCGCCGCGACGAGTCCCCGCGGGTCGGCCCGCAGCGCGGCATAGTCGGGGAGTTCGAGGTCGCCGGCGGCCGGCGGGGGCGGGTTGCCGCGCACGAGCCGGACGGTGCCGGCGATGCCGTCGAGCGGCAGGCCCGCGGCGAGCCGGGCGGCGATTTCGACCACGGGTTGCTCGCCGGCGCCGTAGACGAGCACGTCGGCGCGCGCATCGATGAGGATGGAGCGCCGCACGGTCTGCGTCTGCGGATCGAAATGGGCGAAGCGCCGCAGACTGGCCTCGATGCCGCCGAGCACGAGCGGCAAACCGGGATAGGCTTCGCGCACGCGATTGGCGTAGACGACGGTGGCGAGGTCGGGCCGCCCGCCGCCCTGGCCGTCGGGGGCGTAGGCGTCGTCGCGGCGCCGGCGCAGATCGGCTGTCCAGTTGTTGAGCAGCGAGTCGACGGCCCCGGCCGTGATGCCCGCGAAGAGCCGCGGCCGGCCGAAACGCCGGAAGTCGACAGGCGAGCGCCAGTCGGGCCGCGCGAGCAGCGCGACCCGATAGCCCGCGGCTTCGAGCACGCGCCCGATGACGGCGGCGCCGTGACTCGGGTGGTCGAAGTAGGCGTCTCCCGTGACGAGCAGCACGTCGATTTCGGACCAGCGCCGGGCAGCAAGCTCGTCGGCGGTCGCGGGTAGCCAGTCGAAGACACGCCCAGTCATGCGGGGAGCCTACGGCGGGGTGGGCCGGATGTCACGCGCGACGCGACCCCAGTTGCGCACCCGCGACCCGGTGCGCGCGCGGGGAGGCGGGCTCCGGTGCACCGCGGAACGCCGACCTGGGCGGAGGCGTGGCCGGACCACGTCGAGCACCGAATGGGCGCAGCCGACAACGCCATGGGGCCCGGATCCGGTCGCGAGACGGGAGTGGGTGGGGAACGGTGGGCGACCGTGCGCCTTGCCGCAGCTGCCCCGTTTCTGCACAATCTGCCCCGGCAACCGACGGAGGCCCCCCATGGCAAAGCAACCGAAAGCGACGACCCCCAAGCCAACCGCCACCCGGCCGCGCGCTTCCGCGGACGTGCCCGAAGTGGCCGGGCTGGCCGTCGGCGAGGTCGCACCGGAGCGCTTCGACGAATGGGTCGACCTCGACCTCGACGGGCTGCAGGCCGTCGCCGAGCAGGCGCTCGCCGAATACGACTACGAGCGCGCACTGCACGCGCTGCGCCTCGGCGTGCGGCGCAGTCGGGGCACCGGCAGCGCGCTCGGGGCGCTCGGGGCCTTCCTCGTGGAGACCTACGCCGCCTACGACGAGGCCATCGCGCTGCTCACGTCGCCGCTCGTCAACGTCGAGCGCGAGCCTGCGCTCCGCTGGCTCCTGGCGCAGGCGCTGTTCCACGGCGGGCGCCAGGCCGAGGCCGAGCCCCACCTCGCCGCGGTCACGCGCCCGGGGGCCGAACCCCGGCGCTGGGCCATGCTCGCGGCCGCGCGCGAAGCCCTCGGCAACCTGGCGGGGGCCGTCGAGGCCTATGCCGAAGCCGAACGGCTCGCTCCGACCGACCGCGAGGTGCGCGAGCGGCGCCAGGCGGCCGCGGCGCGACTGCTGCAGGACAGTGCGGCCCCGCTCGCCGAGGCCCGCGCCGCGCTGACGGCGGGCGAGCTGCTGCGCGCCCGCGACATCGTCGACGGACTGCGCCCGCGGCTGGCCGCAGAGCGCGAGTTCCTGCGGCTGCAAGGCGAACTCGAAACGGCCGAACTGGCTGCCCGGGCCGAACGCGCACGCCAAGCGGCGACGGTGGCCGAAGCCGAGGGCCGCGCCGAAGCCGCGCTCGACGAGGCGCGCGAATGGCTGCGCCTCGCCCCGAGCGACGAGGCGGCGCGCACGGCCGTGCAGCGGCTCGAAACGCTCATCGCCACGACGCGCGTGCAGGACCTGCTCGAGCGCGGCGCTGCGGCGTTCGTTGCGGGAGACCGGGGCGAGGCGGTCGCGCTGTTCTACCGCGCGCAGACGCTGCCCGGGGGGGCCGCGGTGCCGGCCGAATTGCCCGGGCGCGCGCTCTTCGATGCGGTGGCCGAATTCGTGGCCGAGGTCGGGCCGCGGCAGATCGAACGCGCCCGCGAGGGGCTGCCGCTGCTGCTCGATGGCGAGGCGCTCCTCTCGGGGAATGGCGACCCGACCGGCGCCGAAGACCTGTGCCGACGCGCGCTGCCCCTGCTCAAGGGCTTTCGGCGGGCCGATGCGCTGCAGGAAGCCCTGCTCGCGCGCCGGCTTGCGGCGGAACGCGAACGCGCGCGGCCGCTCTACGACGAGGCCCGTGCCGCCGAGGCGCAGGGCGACCGGATTGGGGCCGCCGAGGGCTACCGGCGGGCGCTCGCCGTGGCCGGGGGCGCGTTTGCCGACGCCGCCGACCGGCTCGCGGCCATCGAGCGCGACAACGAGCGCGACGCCGAGCGCAGCCGGGCGCTCATCGAACTCGACGACCTGAGCGCCGCCGACCGCCCCTTCGCGGTCCTGCGCACGGCCGAAGCGCTCCCGCCGGGACTCCAGGCCGACCCCGACGTTCAGGCACTCCGCGTGCGGGCCACCGAGGCCATCCGCAGCCGCTTCTCTGTGCAACACCTGCCGCCGTTGCCGGGCCCCGGGGCCGCGGGTGGCCCCGACGCCTACTGCGGTCTCAACTCGCGCGACGCCGGACTGCCCAAGGTCGATCACGGGCGGCTGCGCACGCTCTCGACGCCCACCGGGGCATCGCTGTTCCTCGTCAACGGCGACGATTTTGTGGCCATCGACACGGCCGCGCTCGCCGTTCGCGTCGTGGCGCGGGTGCCCGCGGAAGTCACGCTCGGGCGCCCCGAAGACACGCTGCTCGTCGCCGAAGCCGACGACGGAGCCGTGCGCTTCGTGCTGGTGCAGACCGCGGAACAGGCGCTCTACGTCCTCGATTTCGTGGGCAATCGGCTGACCGTGCGCGACCGCCTGAGCCTGCGCGGGCTGCTGCCCGGCGCGCCGCAAAACGGGGTGCGTCAGTATCGCCTGCACGGGGCGAGCGGCCGGCTCATCGTGCTCGAAGCGGGGCGCGGCTGCGCCGGGCCGAGCCAGTGGTACAGCGTTGACCTCGACGAGGCGCGCGTGGCCAACCGCGCGGAATTCTCCTTCGGTCTCAACCATTTGCAGAATTTCCCCGGCACACCCTGGCTCAGCGCCAACCGGGTGCTCGACTGCCACCCGCTGAGCCCCGGCTACTTCGCCTTCGCGCTGTTCGACGCGAAGGGGCGCATCCAGCGCCGCGTGGCGTTCGGGCCCCAGGACCTCGAAGAAGTCATGGAAGGCATCCGCAGCCTCTCCTTCAGCGCCCGGCTCGGCCGCACGTTCGTGCTGTTCCGGTACTACCACCCGCTCACGGGCGAGGTGGCGCAGACGGCGCCGGCCATGCTGGTGCTGAAAGACGACTTCTCGGTGTTCTACAGCAACGCCAACCCGGCCACGCTGCTGGCACACGGCCACCAGGCGCTTGGCTGGCTGCGCGTCCAGGAGGACGAGACGGGCGCGCGCGTCGTCCTGCCGCACCGCACGAGCGAAGGCGAGATCGGGCTGACGGTGCTCGACGCGAGCGATCTGCGCCGCCAGTTCGAAGTGGCCCTACCGCTCGGCGAAAGCCTGCAAGCGCTGCACAGCACGCGCAGCGGCCGCGACCTGGTGGTGCTCACCCTCGAGCCCGAGGGGCACTTCCACATCCGGCGCCTGGACATGCAAAACCGGGCCCTCGGGATCTGAAGCGGGCGGGCACGCCGCCGTGCGAGAAGCCCCTACAGATGGCGTTCGATGGTGTGGAGCAGGTCGAGCCGCCCTTCGAGGTCGGTCAGGTAGTCGAGCCGGTCGGTCTCGACGACCGCCGTGGGCCCGAGTTCGTAGGCCGAAAACCAATCTTCGTACTGGCGGTTGAGGCGCTGGATGTAGCGCAGCGGAATGGCCTGTTCCTCGGGACGGCCGCGCATGCGGATGCGCTGGCGGATGGTGCGCACGTTGCAGCGCAGGTAGAGCAGCAGGTCGGGCGGTCGCAGCGCGCCGATGAGCGAACGGTAGAGGGCTTCGTAGGTTTCGTAGTCGCGGCCCACCATCTTGCGCTGGAGGAAGAGGTTTCGCGCAAAGATCTCGGCGTCTTCGTAGATGGTGCGGTCGAGCACTGCCGTGCCGCTGCCCTGCGCGGCATTCTGGTGGATGCGGAACCGGTGCGTCAGGAAGAACACCTGCGAGTGAAACGCCCAGCGCTGCATATCCGAATAGAAATCCTTTAGATACGGATTCTGTTCGTTGGGCTCGAAGAACGGCTCGACCCCGTAGCGCGTACACAGGAACGAGACCAGCGACGACTTGCCACTGCCAATGTTGCCGGCGACCGCGATGACGCGGCGCGAAGGGCTGGTGGACATCGGAGCCTCCCGGGGCGCGCCGTCTGCCGGGCGCGGGTCGCGTGATGATAGCGGGCTTTGGCGGGCGACGAAACCGGCCCCGGTCGCCAATTCCTCGCCTGCTCCGGTTTCACGAATGGATCCGGGCCCAATGGCGGTGTCGGCCGCACCGATTGGGTGCGCGACGTGGCGCGACCACGCCTTCGCCCAAATGGCCCTGCCTGCTTGCCCTTGGGCCGGCCTCCACCCGCTCGGACCTCGTCGCAGTTGGGGAATTGGGCCCGGTCATGCGCCTTGACGGGCTGGCGACCGGCGACTATAGCTGCGGACCCTGAACGGCAGGCCCTCAGTCTCGGCCAGGCGGTTTTTCATGAGTGAGGTCGGCACGGACAGAACGGGAGAGCGACGCGCACGGGCGCTGCTGCTCTTCGCCGCCGGGGGGGCGCCCGGGCCGCTGAGGGCGCTCGTCGACACCTGCGGGTCGGCCACCGCGGCGCTGACGCTGCTCGACGCCGGTATTGCACCGTGGGGACCCGACGCGCGGCGCGGGCCCGACCTGACGCGGCTCTCGGCCCGACTCCGCGACGCCGCCACGCGCGCGGCGCTCGAACGCCAGGCCACCGGCGACGACGAGGCCGGCGCGCTCAGCATGCCGGGCGATCCCCACTACCCGGCGCTGCTCGCCGCGCTCGCCGACGCGCCGGTGCTGCTGCTCGGTCGCGGCGCCTTCGAGCATCCGGAGCCGGCGCTCGCCATCGTCGGCACCCGCGAACCCGACGCCTACGGCGCTGCATGGGCCACCCAACTCGCGCGGGCGGCCGTGCAGGCCGGCTTCCAGGTCGTGAGCGGAGGGGCGCGCGGCGTCGACACGCTCGTCCACACGGCGGCGCTCGAAGCCGGCGGCCGCACCGTCGTCGTGCTCGGCAGCGGCCTCGACCGCCCCTACCCGGCTCAAAACGAGGCGCTCTTCGCCGACGTCGTGCGCCGCGGCGGGCTGCTCCTGACCGAGTATGGCCCCGCGCTCGGGCCCCAGGCGCGCCATTTCCCGGAGCGCAACCGCATCGTGGCGGGGCTCGGGCTCGCCACGCTCGTCGTGCAGGCCCCCGAGAAGAGCGGGGCGCTCATCACGGCCGCTCGGGCCGCGGCCGCGGGCCGGGTCGTGCTGGCCGTGCCGGCCGACATCGGGTACACGCTCAGCGCCGGCACCAACGTGCTGCTCTGCGGCGGTGCGTGGCCCGTGCTCGGGGTCGAGCATCTTGCGATGTGCCTTGCCAGCGTGCGCGCCGCGGGCACCACGGGCGAGGCGCCGCGCTGCCCGCCGGGGCGGGTGGGCGAAACGCTCGGCCCCCGCCCCGCCGACGCGGGGCCGGCGCCCTCCGCGGGGTGCACGGGCACCGCCCGAGCGCGGCCCCCATCGGCCGTGCCCGCGGGCCCGCCGCCTCCCCCGGCCGACGATGCCGAGCGGCGCATCCTCGAATCTCTCGGCGCCGGCCCGGCCGACGCCGACACCCTCGTCGAACGAAGCGGGCTTGGCCCCGCCGAAGTGGGTCGCGCGCTCGTGCGCCTCGAACTTCATGACCGGATTCGGCCCCGGCGAGATGGCCGCTACGAGACAACGGAGTACCGCTAGATGCCGAAGGGGCTCATCATCGTCGAGTCGCCGACCAAGGCGCGCACCATCCAGAAGTACGTCGGCCGCGAGTACGAGGTCGAGGCCACGGTCGGGCACATCGTCGACCTGCCGAAGTCCACGCTCGGGGTCGACGTCGAGAACGACTTCGCGCCCGACTACCAACTCATTCGCGGCAAGCGCAAGGTCGTGCAGCAACTGCGCAAGGTGGGCCGCGAGGCCGACATCGTGTACCTCGCGCCCGACCCCGACCGCGAAGGCGAAGCCATCGCCTGGCACGTGGCGCAGCAACTCGAAGGCGCGAGCGGGGCCGTGCGTCGGGTGCTGTTCCATGAAATCACGAAGAAAGCCATCCTGGAGGCGCTCGCGCACCCGCTCGAACTGAACGCCGCCAAGTACGAATCGCAGCAGGCGCGCCGCATCCTCGACCGGCTCGTCGGCTACGAAATCAGTCCGCTTCTCTGGGAGAAGGTGCGCCGCGGGCTCTCTGCCGGTCGCGTGCAGAGCGTTGCCGTGCGCCTGGTCGTCGAGCGCGAACGCGAGGTCCGGGCCTTCGTCCCCGAGGAATACTGGGTCGTCCAGGCCGAACTCGGGGCCGCCGAGCCGCCGCCCTTCGTTGCGCGCCTCAACACGGTCGAAGGCCGCAAGGCCAAGGTCGGCGACGGCGCCACGGCCGCCGAACTCGTCGCGCAGATCCGGGCGGGCCGTTTCGTCGTACGCGAGGTCAAGGCCACCGAGCGGCCGCGTCCGGCCCCCGCCCCCTTCATCACGAGCCGGCTGCAGCAAGACGCGGCGCGCCAGTACCGCTTCCCGGCCCGCCGCACGATGCAGATCGCCCAGTCGCTCTACGAAGGCGTGCCGCTTGGCAAAGAAGGCCAGGTGGGCCTCATCACCTACATGCGCACCGACTCTACGCGGCTCTCCGACGAAGCCGTGCAGGCCGCGCGCCTGTACATCCGCGAGCGCTACGGCGAAAACTACCTCTCGCGGCAACCGCGCACGTTCCCGAACCAGAAACGCGCCCAAGACGCGCACGAAGCCATCCGCCCAACGTCGCTCGCCTACCCGCCCGATGTCGTCAAGCCGCACCTCAAGCCCGACCAGTACCGGCTCTACACGCTCATCTGGAACCGCTTCATCGCGTGCCAGATGGCGGCCGCCGTCTACCACCAGACGGTCGTCGACATCGACGCCGCCGAACGCTTCGGCTTCCGCGCCCAGGGCTCGGTGCTCGTGTTCCCCGGCTACACGCTGGTCTACACCGAGGGGCGCGAGGCCAGCGCCGCCGACGAACGCGATCGGCCGCTGCCGCCGCTCAAAGAGGGCGATGTCCTTGAACTGCGCAACCTCACGCACGAACAGCAGTTCACCCAGCCGCCGCCGCGCTACTCCGAAGCCATGCTGCTGCGCGAGCTCGAAGAACAGGGCATCGGCCGGCCGTCCACCTACGCGCAGATTCTCTCGACCATCCTCGACAAGGGCTACGTCGTGCGTCAGGAAGGGCGCTTCGCGCCCACCGAGCTCGGCACGATCGTGACCGATCTGCTGGTCGAGTCGTTCCCCGACATCCTCAACGTCAAGTTCACGGCACAGCTCGAAGACGAACTCGACCGCGTCGAAGAGGGCAGTCTGGCCTGGCTCGACGTGCTGCGCCGCTTCTATGGGCCGTTCCGCGAGACGCTGCAGAGTGCGCGCGAGCACATGCGCGACGTCAAGCGCCAAGAAATCCCCACGAACGTGCCCTGCGAGCGCTGCGGCCGGCTCATGGTCATCCGGTTTGGCAAGAGCGGCAGTTTCCTCGGCTGCCCCGGCTACCCCGAGTGCCGCACCACGCGCGACTACGACCAGGGCCCGAACGGCGAAATCATCCCGCGCCAGTTGCCGACCAGCAGCGAGCCCTGCCCCGTCTGCGGCGGGGCCATGCAGATTCGCAACGGGCGCTTCGGCCGGTTCCTCGCCTGCGCGCGCTATCCCGAATGCAGCGGCACGCGGCCCTACTCGACCGGTGTGACGTGCCCCGAGCCCCAGTGCAGCGGCAAGCTCGTCGAGAAGAAATCCAAGAAGGGCAAGACGTTCTGGAGCTGCAGCCGCTACCCCGAATGCAAATTCGCCACCTGGGACCGCCCCATCGACCGGGCCTGTCCGACGTGCGGCGCGCCGCGGCTGTTCGAGCGCACCCGCCGGCGCCGCACCGAGGTGCACTGTCCGGTCTGTCAGCACACCGAGGCCGCGGGGTGAGCGCGGTCACGGTCATCGGCGCGGGGCTCGCCGGGGCCGAGGCCGCCTGGCAGTTGCTCACGGCCGGCTTCGCGGTGACGCTGGTCGAGATGCGCCCCGGCGTCACCACCCCGGCCCACCGCACCGACCTCTTCGCCGAACTCGTGTGCAGCAACTCCTTGAAGGGCGTCGAATTGCAGCACGCGCCGGGTCTGCTCAAGGCCGAGATGCGGCGGCTCGACTCCCTCGTCCTGTGGGCCGCCGACCGCACGGCCGTGCCCGCCGGTGCCGCCCTCGCCGTCGACCGCCGGGCCTTTGCGCGCGCTGTCACAGCGCGGCTTCGGCTGCACCCGCTGCTCACCGTGCGGCACGCTTGCGTCACCGCCCTGCCCGCGCCCGCGGCCGGCCCCACGGTGCTCGCCACCGGGCCGCTCACGGCCGACGCGCTCGCGGCCGACCTCGCGCGGCGGGCCGGGGTCGACGCCCTCGCGTTCTACGATGCCATTGCGCCCGTGGTCGCCGCCGACAGTATCGATCGCGGCTTCGCGTTCGCCGCCGGCCGCCATGCGCAAGACGACGACTACCTCAACTGCCCCCTCAGCGAAGCCGAGTACGACCGCCTCGTCATCGAACTGCGCGGGGCCGCGTGCGCGCCGCAACGTGCGTTCGAGGAGCCGGCGTATTTCGACGCGTGCATGCCCATCGAGGTCATGGCGACGCGCGGCCGGCTCGTGCCGGCCCACGGGCCCATGCGGCCGCGCGGCATCGTCGACCCGCGCACGGGCCGCGAGCCGTTCGCCGTCGTGCAACTGCGCCGCGAAGACCGCGCCGGTCGCTCGTACAACCTCGTCGGGTTCCAGACCCGGCTGAAGTACGCCGAACAGGAACGCGTGCTACGGCTCGTTCCGGGGCTCGCCGCAGCCGAATTCTTGCGCTACGGCTCGGTGCATCGCAACACCTACATCAACGCCCCGCGCCTCGTCGACGCGGCGCTGCGGCTCACGTGCGCGCCGCACGTACGCGTCGCGGGGCAACTCGCGGGGGTCGAAGGCTACGTCGAAAGCGCCGCACTCGGGCTGCTCGTCGGGCGCGCGCTGGCCCGCGAACTCGGCGCGGGCAGCCCGGGCGACCCGCCGCCGCGCACCACGGCGCTCGGCGCGCTCTGGCGGCACGTCGTCTCGGGCAACCCCGACAACTACCAGCCGAGCCACGTGCACTGGGGGCAGTTGCCCGCGGCTTCCGGACGCACGAAAGTAGACGAGCGCCGCAACGTCGCGCGGCGCGCCCTGGCCGACCTCGAACGCTGGGTCGAAAGTACCGCCGGGCCCGCCGTCCCTGCACCTGGCCGGCCCGTTGTGCGAGACGGCGGCGGCGACCCGAAGCCGACCTGAGGCGGCGGCGGCCCTGCCGCAGAAAGGATGAACGATGAACCGTTGCGCCCCGCACCGACCCGTCTCGACGCGAGGCCGCGCCGCCCCCGGGGGCGGCAGCGCGTTCGCGCGTCCCGCCCGCGACCTGGCGCAGGCCGGCATTTCCGCGCTCGAGGTCCTCATCCTCGCCTCGCTGCTGGCGCTTCTCGCGGCGGTCATCGTGCCATTCGTCGTGCGCCACGAACGCACGACGCGCGCGGCGGAGGCCATGGGGGAGCTTCAGGCCATCTACGACAAGGCCATGGCCCACTATGCCGCCCCCCACCCCGGGGGGGGTGAACCGTGCGCTGGCCCCGGCGACATCGGCACGACGCCCATCCAGGGGACCTGTTGCGCCCCGCTCGGGGGCCCCGATGCCGACGGCGACGGTCGCTGCGACAACATCGGCGCCGATTGGGACGGGGGCGTCTGGAAGACGCTCGGCTACCGGCCGGCCGACCAGCACGCGTTCGTCTACGCCTTCGACAGCGAGCACACCGCCACGACGTGGAGTTTCACCATCACGGCGCGCGGCGACCTCGATTGCGACGGCGTCGCCTCGCTCTACCAGCGCACGGTGCGCGGCATCATCCGCCCGCCCGCGCCGAATGCCGGGGAGACCGGCAACTCGGCTTCCCCCTGCGTCCTCGTGCAGCCCGGCGAATTCGTCGTCGAACGGCCGCTCGAATAGCCGGCCCGCCACGGCCCGCCCAAACGCGCGCGAAACGGGAGTGGCTGGGGATCGGGGCCCGGCGTTTCCTTGACGGTGCCGCTTCAAGGCGCGTACCATCCCGCCAAGATTGGCCTTTCCGGCCGCCACCGGCACGGAGCCCCCCATGGTTGTCAACATCCTTCCCGACAGCATTCGGCGCATGATGACGCGCGAGACACGCCCCGCCACGGGCGCACACGAAGCCCGGGTGGTGAGCGTGTGCGCCCAGAAAGGGGGGGTGGGCAAGACCACCACGGCCGTTCATGTGGCCGCGGCGCTGGCTCTCTACCACGGGCGCAAGGTGCTGCTCGTCGACATGGACTCGCAGGGCCACGTGCAGGCCAGCCTGCAGCACGAAATCGATCTCCGCAGCAGCGACTCGCTGTCGCAGGTGCTGCTCGGACGACGCCGCGACCTCATGGAAATCGCGCTGCCGACGCGCATCGCGGGCCTGTGGGTGACGCCGTCCGACAAAGAACTCAACGAAACCGAAAGTTTGCTCTCCAGTCGCATCGGCAAGGAATTCCTGTTGCGCGGGGTGTTGCGCACGGCGCGCACGCACTTCGACGTCATCCTGCTCGACTGCCCGCCGAACCTCGGCAACCTCACCCTCAACGCGCTGCTCGCGTCCGACCAAGTGCTCGTGCCCTGCGACATGTCCATCCTGAGCCTCGAAGGCGTGCGCGACCTCCTCGATGCGCTCGAAACCATTCGCGAACGGCTGGGCCACCCGCTCGGCATCCTGGGGCTCGTGCGCACGCGGGTCGACCGCCGCAATCGGCGCGTCAACGCCGACATCCAGGGCCGCATGGACCGCGCCTACGGGCCGCTGCTGCTCGCGACCGAGATTCCGGTCAGCACCGCGCTGTCCCGCGCGCAGCTCGCCGGCGTGCCGGTCTTCCAGGGCGAGCCGCAGTCGAGCGGCGCCACCGCCTACAGCGCCCTGGCGCGGGAAATCGACCTGCGCCTCGGCCTGCCCGCGAACGCGTGAGCCCGCGGGCCGCCAGCTTCCGGCCGCGCGGCGCCGTGCGGGCGCTGCTCGGCCTCTGTTCGGTGGCCCTGCTGTCCGCCCCCGCCTGTAGCAAGCCGGCCCGAGCCCCGGCCGCCCCGGTGGCGCCCCCCGCGCGGGAGGCCCCGACAGCCGCGCCGGCGACGCCCGCTCAGCCGGCCGCTGCGGCCGCGCCCGCCGAGGCCGCCATCCAGGAACAGCTCACGGCGCTCTTCCGTCGCGGCGGCTGCTCGCGGCTCATGGGCTGCCCGCCAGCCGATGCGCTCGTGCAGTTGGGCCGGCCGGCACTCGCCGCCATCCTCACGGCGTGGCAAACGCACCAAGACGGCTCCTACGCCACCGAACGGCTCATCGACATCGTGGCCGACATCGGCGGCCCCGAGGCCGAGGCGTTTCTGCAAGAGCGGCTCGCCGACAACCGCCCTACGCTCGCCACGCGCGCGGCGCTCGGCCTCGGGGCGCTGCGCGCCACCGCGGCGGCGGCACCGTTGCGCCAGAAACTCGCGGCGCTTGCCGGCGGCCCCGACGTCGGGCAACGCGCGGCGATTGGCTATGCTCTCGCGCAGCTCGGCGATCGCACCGAACTCCGCTGCGTCGCCGAGGCGCTGGGCGCGTCGCAGGCCGGCTTCGTGCTGGTGGGCCTCGAAATCGCCGCCCGGCTCGGCGAGCCCGCGTGGCTCGACCCCGTGCTCGCCGCCGCCGCTCGCGACAACCTGCTCGTGCGCCGCCAGGCCATGCAGGCGCTCGGCCGCTACCGCGACCGGCGCGCCGTCGCGGCGCTCATGCGGCATCTCGACGACGCGAGTTCCGGCGTGCGTCGGCTCGCGGCCAAGGCGCTGGCCGGCTTGCTCGGCGGGCCGGCCGACCCCCGACCGGAGGCCTGGCAGCAGCGCTGCGCGCAGTCGGCCTGGTGCGGCTCGCGCTGAGCGGGGCCCGCAGGCACGCGAGGGACCCCCGAGCCCACCTGGACGCCGCCCGCGATCTTGTGTAGGAGCCCATCCGGACACCCCGTGCGCGATGGGGCGCGCCCCCCTGGCCGGAGGACTCCCCGAACACCATGGTCACGAATTCGGCGGCGGCGACCATTCACCGCCTCTTCGATCTGCCCCTGCCCGGCCTCACCCTCGAGGCCGGCGCGCGCGTCCCCTGGCTCGTGGCGCGTGGCACGCTCTGGGGCCCGGCCGACGATGAGGCGGCGCTCGTTCGGCGGGCGCTCGTGCTGCCCGACGACCTTGGGCAAGCGCGGCCGCCGATCGTCATACGCCGCGACGCGCCGGGGATTGCGCGCCTGCGGGCGGCCGCGGCGCGGCTCGCGACGGCCGTCCCGAGGCCGGGGCTGACGCCCGCCGTGCCCACGGTGCTCGTCGTGCACGCGCTCACGGGCGACGCACACGCGGGTGGGCCCCGGGGTTTCTGGGGGCCGCTCATCGGGCCGGGCGCAGTCCTCGATCCGCGCTCCTGCCGCATCCTCTGCTTCAACAACCTCGGCTCGTGCTACGGCACGAGCGGGCCGGCCGACGCCGATTTCCCGCGCAAGACCGCCGACCGCTGCGCGCCCGGAGGCGGCTACGCGGGCAAGGGCGCGTTTGCAGTTCCTGCGAGCGAGCTGCCGGCCACGGTGACCACCTGGGACCAGGCCCGGCTGCTGCTGCTGGCGCTCGACGCGCTCGGCATCGAACGGGTGGCGCTCGTCGCGGGCGGCTCCATCGGCGGCATGGTGGCGCTGTGCCTCTGCGCCCTCGACCCGGCGCGGTTCGAGCGGCTCGTCACGTTTGGCGCCGCCACCGAGGCCACGGCCTGGCACATTGGCTGGAACCATGTCGGACGGCAGATCGTCCTTTGCGATCCGGGATTTCCGCATTCGTCCGAGCGCGGTCTGCAACTCGCGCGCGCCTTGGGCCAGATGACCTACCGGGCCGAACCCGGCCTGACCCTGCGGCACGGCCGGCGGCCGGCCGGCGCCGGCCCGGCCCTGCCTGCCTCGTGGTCGGGCGCCGCCCCCTACGCCGTGCAGACGTACCTCGAACACCAAGGCGAAAAACTCTCCGGGCGCTTCGACGTGCGGGCCTACCTCGCGCAGCTCGACGCGCTCGATCACCACGATCTGGCGCGGGTCCCGCCACCGCCCGAGCCCGTCGAGCGTTGGCCCGCGGCGCTGCCCGGCGCCGTCTCGCCCGACCCGGCCGGGCCCGGCGCCGGCCTGCCGTGGGGGCTCGGCCGGCTGCGGGCGAGCACCCTCGCCGTCGGCATCTCGTCCGACCAGCTGTACTTCAAGAGCCACATGCAAGACCTGGCGGCGCGGCTCGGGGCGGCCGGTCGCCACGCCGAGTACGACGAACTCGTGAGCCCGCACGGCCACGACGCCTTCCTCATCGAATGGCCCGAGATGCGCCGGCTGCTGGCCCGCGCCCTCGTGCTGCCCGGCCCGACGGGGCCGTAGCGCGGACGCGCGCGCCCCGCGCCGCCCGCAGAGCGGAGAAGGCCGATGCCCCCTCCCGTGTGTCGCGTGTTCAAGTTCGGCGGCTCATCCGTCGGGCGCCCGGAACGGCTCCTGCGCGTGCTCGAGACCGTGGCCGCGGGCCACGCCGCGGGCCCGCTCGCCGTCGTCGTCTCGGCGATGGGCGACACGACCGACTGGCTCAACGAGGCTGCAACGAGCGCCGCGCGCGGCGCCCAGGCCGAGGCCGAGGCGTGCGTCGACCGCGTGGCCGATCTCGCGATTTCCAATGCACTCGCGGTGTTGCGCGAAATCCCGCCGCGCGCCGCGCCCGACGCCGCGCTCCCGGCGAGTTCGGCCACGGTGCGCGAGTTGTTGGCGCCTTTGCGCCAACTGCTCTACGGCGTCACGTTGCTGCGCGAATGCAGCGCCCAGACGCTCGACCTCGTCTACGCGTTCGGCGAACGGCTCAGCGCGCAGATCGTCACGCAGCTGCTCACGGCGCGCGGGGTGCCTGCCCTCTTCATCGACGCGCGGCGCTGGGTGGTCACGAACGATGCGTTCGGCGCGGCCCTCGTCGACCGGGCCGCGAGCGAGCAACGCCTCGCCGCGCTGCTGGCCGAATGTGCCGGCCGGGTGGCGGTGCACACGGGGTTCGTCGGCTGCACCCCTGACGGCCGCACGACGACGCTCGGACGCAACGGCTCCGACTACACGGCGACCTTGCTCGGCCGCGCGCTCGGCGCCGCCGAGGTCGTCATCTGGACCGACGTCTCGGGGGTCATGACGGCCGACCCGCGGCTCGTGCGCGACGCCTACTCGCTGCGCGGCATGAGCTACATGGAAGCGCTCGAGCTCGCCAACTTCGGCGCCAGCATGTTCCACCCGCGCACCATGATCCCGGTCATGGAAGCCGGCATCCCGCTGTGCATCCGCAACCTCATGCAGCCCGACGACGCGGGCACGCGCATCGACGGCGGCGGCCAGCCGGACGAAAGCCGCCCGACCTCGGTCACGTCGCTCGAACGCCAGGCACTCCTCAGCGTGCAGTGGCGCAGCCTCACGAAGCAGACGCACGTCGGGCAGCGCGTGCTCGCGGCCCTCGACGCGGCCGGGGTCACGGTCTGGATGGCGAGCCAGGCCGCCCACGGGCAGTCGGTGGCGCTCGTCGTGCCTGCGGCCGACGTGGCCCGCGCGGTCCAGGCTGTAAGCCGTGCCTTCGAATGGGAACTCGCGCGCGGCGACGTCGAGCCCGTGGTCGTGCGCGAACCGGTCACGTTGCTGACGCTCGTCGCCGAGGCCATGGGGCGGCGGCCCGGGGTGGCCGGGCGCTTCTTTCAGGCGCTCGGCGCCGTCGGGGTCAACGTCTGGGCGAGCGCCCAGGGCGCCAGCATGCGCTCCATCTCCTGCGCCGTCGACGCCGCAGACACGCCGGTCGCCGTGCGCACCGTGCATGCCGCGTTCAACCTGGCCCACCAGGAAGTCAATGTGGCGCTCTTCGGCAAGGGCACCGTCGGGCGCCACTTCCTGGCACAGGTCGAAGAACAACGGGAAGTGCTGCGCCGCGAACACGACGTGCTGCTCAAGGTCGTGGCCCTCGTCGACCGGGCCGGCGTGCGCTTCCGCGAGGAAGGCCTCGGACTCGCCGACGTCAGCCCCGAGCGGCCCGTGGCGCTCGCTGCCCCACGCGAGGCGGCCGCCCCCGAAGAGGTCGTGGCCCTGCTCGAACGGCTGCGCCGGCTGCCGGTGCCGGTGCTCGTCGACTGCACGGCCGCCGAAGGCATGGAGCAACTCTACCGCGAGGCCTTCAGCCGCGGCATCCACGTCGTCGCGGCCAACAAGAAGCCGCTCGCCGGGCCGCGCGCCGCCCACGAGGGGCTCATGGCGCTCGCCCGCCAGCACCACCGCGCCTATCGCTACGAAACCACGGTCGGCGCGAGTCTGCCGGTCATCGAGACCCTGAAGAACCTCGTGCGCACGGGCGACCGCGTCCGGCTCATCGAGGGCGCGTTTTCGGGCACGCTCGGCTACCTCGCAAACGAGCTCATGCGCGGGGTGCGACTCGCCGTGGCCGTGCGAACGGCGCGCGACCTCGGCTACACGGAGCCCAACCCCGCCGACGACCTCTCCGGCCGCGACGTGGCCCGCAAGGGCCTCATCCTCGCGCGCGAATTGGGCCTGGCGCTCGACTTCGACGACGTGGTCGTCGAGCCCCTCGTGCCCGCCGAACTGCTGTCCGAGAGCGATCCCGAAGCCGTCCTGCGGGCCCTCGAAACCTACGACGACCGCATGGCGGCCCAGGTGGCGCGCCTGAGCGCCGCCGGTCAAACGCTGCGCTACCTGGCACGCATCGATCCCGCCCTGCCCACGCGGCCCGTTCGGGTGGGGCCGGTCGGCGTCCCGGTCGACCATCCCGCCGCGCAGTTGCGCGGGGCCGAGGCGTTCGTGGCCTTCACGACGCAGCGCTACAGCGAGTACCCGCTCATCGTCCGAGGCGCGGGCGCCGGCGGCGAAGTGACTGCCGCGGGCGTGCTCGCCGACGTGCTGGGGGTGTCGCAGACCCTGCGCGGTCGCTGATCGCCGCCCGAGGTCGCCAGCGCTGCATTGCCTTTTGCCACCCGGCGCCGCTACCCTCTGACGAACGCGCGCCGTTCGGGCGCGGGCCGCGTGACGGACACGCGCGCCTCTCTTTCCGGAAAGATGGGGGTTTCGGGCATGGCCGCGCTGGGGGTCGCCTGCCGCCGCACGCGTTGCTTCGCTGTGCTGCTCGCCTGCGCGGCGCTGTTGCCCGCCTGTGGCACGAAGGAGGTCAGGCCGCACGTCGAGTTTCCCGACCTCCCGATGCCCTTGCCCGATACCGTGGCCGACGACGCCCTTGGGGCCGACGCCCCGCGCGCGGGCGACGGCGCCTCCGATGCGCCGCGCGGCGACGCGCCCGGCCCCGCCGACAGCGGCCGTGGCGATGCGTCGGCCGATGCCGAGCGGGACGACGGGGCCCAGGACCCCGACGCCGTCCTGCCGAGCGACGCGCCGAAAGACGACGGCGAGACCGGACCTGCCGACAGCATGCCGTCCGAACTCCCGCCGGTCTTCGATTTCGGTCCGCCGCCCGATCTCCCGCCGGTCTTCGATTTCGGCCCGCCGCCCGACGCGGCGCGTGACGTCCTGGCCGACGCCCCGACCGACCTGCCCGGCCCCGGCGACACCGCGGCCGAGGCCCACGACATGCCGATCGCCGACGCCGCGCCCGACAGCGCCGCGGGCGACGGCGGCGTCTTCGATTTCGGCGATCTGGGGCCCCCGCCCGACGCCGCCGAGTTCGACGCGCCCCTCGACGCACCCGACGCCGCCGCCCCCGATGCGACGGCGTCCGGCGACGCTTCTGCTGACGCCGAAATGACGCACGACGCCCCCCCCGAGGCCGGCGACGCCCCGCTTGACGACGGCCCAAGCAGCCCCGACGGCCTGGTCGCCGGCGACCTCGCCGAACTGCGCGACGCCGACGGCCGCGACGCCGACGGCCGTGACGCCGCGTCCGACGCCGCAGACGACGGCGACCTACCCGACGCCGACGCCGACGCCGACGCGGATGGCCTCCGCGACGCCGACGCGCCCGCCGATGTCGAGCTGCTGGGCGACGCCGACGTCGCCGGCGACACCACCCTGCCCCCCGAATGCGAGCCGCCGCCGCCCCTCGTCATCAACGAGGTCGTGGCGTCCAACCTCACGGGGCTCCGCGACGAGGACGGCGACGCCTCCGACTGGGTCGAACTCTACAACGCCGGCCCCGACCCCCTGCCGCTCGGCGGCTACGCGCTCTCCGACGACCCCGATGAGCCCATGCGCTGGACGCTGCCCGACCTCGTGCTCGGGCCCGACGAATACCTGCTCGTCTTCCTGTCCGGCAAGGACCGGCGCCGCATCACGGAGCGCTGGGACACGCGCGTCACCCAGGGTTCGTCCTGGCGCTACCGCGCGGTCTCGGTCGAGCCCCCGCTCGACTGGGCCGCCCCGTCTTTCGACGACAGCGCCTGGCCCGAGGGGCCGAGCGGCTTTGGCCACGCCGACGGCGACGACGCCACGATCGTCAGCGGGCACACCCTCTACGTGCGCACGGTGGTGACGCTCAGCGAAGCCGAGCGCGCCGACGTCACGGCCGCGTGGCTGCACGTCGACTACGACGACGCCTTCGTCGCCTACCTGAACGGCCAGGAAGTGGCGCGCGCCAACATCGGGCTCGTCGGCGTGGCCCCGCTCTGGAGCGACTGGTCGTCGACCGACCACGAGGCCGTCATGTACGGCGGCGACCCGCCCCCGGGCTTCCCGCTGCGCACGGTCACCGATCTGCTCAGGGCCGGCGACAATGTGCTCGCGATCGAGCTGCACGACGTGTCGACCACGTCCACCGACCTCACGCTGATTCCGTTTTTCACGCTGGGGTTCGCCCACGAGGGCCCGGGCGCGCCCGACCCGCGCCTCAGCGACGACCTCGTCGCCGGCAACCTGCACGCCGACTTCGCCCTGTCGTCCGAGGGCGAGCAGCTGCTGCTCACGGCGCCCGACGGCTGCCCGGTCGACGCCGTGTACACGGGCCGGCTCTACGGCGACGAGGCGCTCGGCCGCAGCGGCGACGGCGGCCCCGACTGGCTCTTCTTCCTGAGCCCGACGCCGGGCGCTGCCAACGCGCTCAGCGAAGGGCGCCCAGGCTTCGCCGAGACGCCGCGCTTCAGCCCGACGCCCGGCTTCTACCCCGACGGAACGGTCGTCGACGTGCACGTTTCGTCGCCCACGGCCACCATCCGCTACACGCTCGACGGCTTCGAGCCGCAGCCCGACGACGAACTCTGGCCCGGCCCGCTCACGGTGGCCGCCGACGCCGCGCCGCGCGTGCTGCGCGCCCGCGCCTACGAACCCGAGCTCTGGCCGAGCCGCATCGCGACGGCCAGCTACTTCACCGAGGCCCCGGGCCCCCTGGCCGTCCTGTCGCTCGCGACCGACCCGCCCAACTTCTTCGACACGAACCGGGGCATCTACGTACTCGGCCCGCCCGACTACCAGACCCAGGTGCCCTACTTCGGCGCCAACATCTGGGAAGACTGGGAACGCCCGCTGCACCTCGAATTCTGGGAGCCCGACGGCGCTTACGGCTTCAGCGCCGACGCCGGCGTCAAGATCCACGGCGGCTGGTCGCGCTCGTTCGACCAGCGCAGCCTGCGGGTCCACATGCGGGCGGCCTACGGCATGCCGTACCTCGCCTATCCGCTCTTCCGCGAGCTGCCGGTCACCGAATTCTGGCGCTTCCTGCTGCGCAACAGCGGCAACGACTGGCGTGCCTCGTACCTGCGCGACGCGCTGTCCGCGCGCTTCGGTGCGGCCATGGGCCTCGACGTCATGGCGTATCGGCCGGTGCTGGTCTACCTCAACGGCGCGTTCTGGGGGCTGCACAACCTACGCGAGCGCCAGGACGCGGCGTACCTGGCCGCGCACCACGGCGTCGACCCCGACGCCGTCGATCTGCTCGAAGCCAATGCCCAGATCGTCGAAGGCGACTCGAACCACTACGTGGCGCTCCTCCAGTACTTGCGCACGCACGACATGACGCAGGCCGAGGCCTACGCGTATGTGCAAACGCAGATCGAAACCGACAACTTCGCTTCCTACGAGATCCTCCAGATTTTCCTCGACAACACCGACTGGCCGGGCAACAACATCCGCTTCTGGCGCCCGCGCACGCCGGCCGGACGCTGGCGCTGGCTGCTCTACGACACCGACTTCGGGCTCGGCATCTGGGCCGGCTCGCCGAGCGACGACACCGTGGCGTTCGCGCTGCGCGCCGACGGCCCAGGCTGGCCCAATCCGCCCTGGTCCACCGAGCTGCTGCGCCGCCTCATGCAGAACCCCGAGTTCCGCCGCGACTTCATCAACCGCTTCGCCGACTGGCTCAACACGGGGCTCGCTCCGGCCAGCACGCGCCCGCAACTCGCGGCGATGGCGGCCGGCATCGAGGCCGTCATTCCGGCCCAGGCGGCGCGCTGGGGCGGCTCGCTCGGCGGCTGGCAAAACGAGATCACCGTCATCCACAACTGGCTCGAAGCCCGGCCGGCGCTGGTGCGCCAGCACCTCCTGAGCAACCTCGGGCTCAGCGGCACGCGGCAGGTGCGCCTCGAGGTCGAGCCGCCGGACGCCGGCCATTTCGCGCTCACGGCCGTGACCGTCGCCGCCCCGTACGCCGGCACCTACTTCGAGGACGTGGCCATCCCGGTCACGGCCGTGCCCGAAGCGGGCTACGCCTTTGCCGGTTGGTCCGATGCGGATCTCCCCGCCGAGGCGCAGGTGTGGCTCGTGCCAAACGGTGACGTGACGCTCACGGCCTACTTCGAGCCGGCCGGCGAGCCGCCGCCGCCCGACGTGGTCATCCACGAGATCAACTACCACGCGGCGGCCACGTTCGACGTGGGCGACTGGGTCGAACTGCGCAACACGAGCGGCCTCGCGCTCGACTTGAGCGGCTGGACGCTCAGCGACGCGGCCGCCGAGTCGCCCTTCGTCATCCCCGCGGGCACCGAGTTGCCCCCCGACGGCTACCTCGTGCTCGTGCGCGACCGCGCGGCGTTCGTGCGCTTCTGGCCCACCGTCGCGCCCGTGGTCGGCGACTTCGCGTTCGGGCTCGCGGCCGCCGGCGACGAGGTGCGGCTCTACACGCCCACGGGCGCGCTCTACGACACGGTGGCCTACCGCAACACGGCGCCCTGGCCGTCCCTGCCCGACGGCGGCGGGCCCACGCTCGAACTGCGCGACCCGGCGCTCGATAATGGGCTCGCGGCGAGTTGGCAGAGTTCGCCGGCCCCGCACGGCAGCCCCGGAGCGCCAAACGGCAGCCCCTGACCGGCGCCGCGCCGCGCCGCCGCCGCCCGGCCGCGACCCGACCTGCGCCCCGCATGGAGGAAACATGTTGCATCATCGTGCGTTGCGGCTCTCAGTGCCGTTCGTCTGGCTGCTGGCCCTTCCGGTGGGCCTGGCAGACTGCGGCGGAGACGGCGGCGGCACCCCCGCGGGCGACACCGCGGCGCCGCACGACACGCCCGCCGCCCCGGACGGAGGCGGGGCGGGCGACAGCGACGCTGCCGGCCAACCCGACCTGCCGGCCGATGTCGGCCCGCGCGCCGACGGCCACGCCACCGACGCGGCGCCCTTGCCTGACGCGTCCGGCGACGTCGCGCTGCCCGACGGGGCCCCGGGACCCGACCTCGCACGGCCCGATGCGCCGACAGGCGACGCCGCGGCCGACGTCCCCCCCGTCGATGTCGGGCCGCCGCCGCCCCCGCCCCTCTGTCTCACGGCCGACGAGGGCCCCTACCCGCTGGAATTCGTCGACGTCACCGAGCAACTCGGGCTCGGCCGCGACGCGCTGCGCATCACCGGCAGCAACGTCACCGTCGCCGACATCGACGGCGACGACTGGCCCGACATCACGCTCACGAAGGGCTCGGCCGAGGCCGAAGACCCGGCGGCGCCGCGCGGCCTCTACCGGCTGCTGCGCAACACGGGGGGAGCCGGCTTCGAGGACGTCACGTTCACTTCCGGCCTGTTTGCGAAGCGCGACGGCACGCTCGGCCGTCCGACCACGTTCGTGCTCTACGGCGACGTCGACAACGACGGCGACGTCGATGCCTTCAGCGCCTTCTACCAGGACGAAAATCAGCTCCAAAGCGCCGAACTCTCGTCCATTTTCCTGAACGAGGGCAATGGCCGCTTCGTGCGCGGGCCCGACCAGTCGTTTACGTCGGGCTACTGCGACCCGGTGTCGGGCGCCGCCTTTCTCGACTACGACCGCGACGGGCTGCTCGACCTCTACGTCGGCCATCACTACGGCCGCTACGGCTATCTGAACACCATGATCCAGGATGCCCTGCTGCGTGGCGACGGCGCGGGCACCTTCGCCGACGTGACGACCCCGGCGGGCCTCGAAACGTTCCCGTTCAGCGAGGCCCGGGCGGCCGACGGCACGAGCCACAGTGCGACCTGGGGGGTCACGGCCTGCGACGTCGACGGCGACGGCTGGACCGACCTCATGGCGGGCAACTACGGCCGGGCATTCAACCGCTTCTACCGCAACGTCGCTGGAACATTCGAGAACCTTTCGTTTTCCTCGGGGTTTGCGGCGGATTCGAACCTCGACTACCACGACAACCTGCAATACCAGTGCTGGTGCGAAGTGCACACCGACGACGCGGCCTGCCTCGATGCTCCGCCCCCGCCGTTCCGCTGCGATGCCGCCTTCCGCAATTGGACCCCCGGCGTCGACGACCAGCCCTGGCGGCTCGGCGGCAACAGTTCCAACACCGTCTGCGGCGATGTCGACAACGACGGCGACCTCGATCTGCTGGCGGTCGAACTCGCGCACGATTGGGCCGGCCAGTCTTCCGACCGCACCGAACTGCTCCTGAACGAGGGCTTCCCCGAAACCCCCTTCGTGCGTCCCGGCAACGCCGCGACGGGCCTCGACCGGGGCAACGACGGCTACGGCTGGAACGAAGGCGACCTCGGCGCCGTGATGGCCGACTTCGACAACGACGGGCGGCTCGACATCTACCTCGCCGAGAGCGACTACCCGAGCACGTGGTCGCACCTCTTCCACGCGCAGGCCGACGGCACGTACGTCGACCGCGCGTACGCGGCCGATGCCCGGGTCTTTCGCGCGCACGGCATCGGGCTCATCGACTTCGACCGCGACGGCGACTACGACCTCGTGGTCGGCACTTCGCTCATGCGTTGGGAACAGGGCGACTACCCGCCGAAACCCGACGACGTCTACGCCTACGTGCTGCGCAACGAGGTCGGCCAGGATGCCAACAAACTGATGTTCCAACTCCTCGGCGGGCCGGGCACGAACCGGGGCGCGGTCGGCGCACGCATCACAGTGCGGGCCGGCGGCCGAACGTTCGTGCGCGAGGTCCAGGGCGGCTACGGGCTCACCGGCTTCGAGCAAGACCCCCTGCAAATCGTGGGCATCGGCGCCACGTGCGTGGCCGACGAGGTCGTCGTGCGCTGGCCCGACGCGACCCTCGACGAGACCCGCCTCACCGGGGTCCCGGCCAACTACGTGCTGCGCATCGAACAGGGGCGCGCACCGACCTACCTGACCCTCGCCGAATTCCGCGCCCGCTGACGCCGGGCGGCCGCTCGGGGCCTCACAAAGCTTTTACAAACGTCTTGCATCGCACTGACCTCCTTTTTTCTCGTCGCGCGTACAACGGCAATGGGACCCCCGCAACGCTCTGGGGGAAAACGCCAACCGGACGGCACGCGCCTGCGGGCCATGCCGCGATCGAGGAGGTGCTCTCATGGCCAGACACGCCACCATCGGCACTCGTCGTCTCTTCGGGCTCGTCGCTGCGTTCGCCGTCTGGGTCGGATTGGCCGAGTTCGCGTCGGCCGCCTCGGTGCAGGTCGACGTCAACTTCGACCACGCCGTGCTGCGCGCCAACGAACGCCAGAGCGCCTATCTGCACGTCGGCCTCACCGGCCTCGGCACGGCCGGCCCGGCACGCCGTGCGCCGCTCAACGTGGCCATCGTCATCGACAAGTCGGGCTCCATGGCCGGCCGCAAGATCGCCCAGGCCAAGGAAGCGGCGCTCGCCGCGCTGAGCCAGCTCGGGCCCGAAGACATCGTGTCGGTCGTGGCGTACGACACGACCGTCACGGTCCTCGTGCCGGCCACCAAGGCGTCCGACCGCGCGAGCATCATTCGGGGCATCAAACGGTTGCGCGCGGGCGGCACGACGGCGCTGTTCGCCGGCACGGTCAAGGGCGCCGAGGAAGTGCGCAAGTTCCTCGACCCGACGCGCGTCAACCGGGTCGTGCTGCTGTCCGACGGGCTCGCCAACGTGGGCCCGAGCACCCCCGACGCGCTCGGCTCGCTCGGCATGGCGCTGCGCCGCGAAGGCATCTCGGTCACGACCGTCGGCCTCGGTCTCGACTACAATGAGGACTTGATGGTCGCGCTCGCGCGCCAAAGCGGCGGCAGTTTCACGTTTGCCGAAGACGCCGAAGCGCTCGTGCGGCTCTACCGCGACGGTTTCGGCAGTCTGTCGCGCATCGTGGCGAAGGGGCTCGTCGTGCGCATCGAACTGACCCCGGGCATCCGCCCCGTCCGCTCGCTCGGCTACGAAGCCGAAATCGTGGGTCAGACGGTCATCGTCCCCATCGCGCAGGTCTACGGCGGCACCACCGAACAGGTGGTCATCGAGGTCGAAACGCCGCCCCTGCCGGCCTCGCGGCATCGCATCGGCACGGTCGACGTGCGCTACGACGAAGTGGGCTCCGAAGGGCGCGGCACGGCCCGCTACGATCTCGACGTGGCGTTCTCCGACCGGCCGAACGACGTCGAGGCGAGCGTCAACGACCGCGTCATGGTGGCCGTCGTGGAACGCATCGCGGCCGAGAAGAGCCAGACCGCCATCAAGCTGCGCGACAAAGGGCAGCTCGAGGCCGCGCGGCGCACGCTCAACGAGAACTCGGTGTTCCTCGACCAGAACGCCAAGCGCTTCGGCTCCTCGGCGCTGCGCAACCTGCAGCAGTTGAACGACAGCGACGCGCAGAACATCGAAGGCGAACGCTGGAACGCGCAGCGCAAGCGCATGCAGCAACGGCGCATGTCGCTCGAGATCCAGGGATTCTAGTCGGGGCCCGGCGCGGCCCGCGGGCCGGGCGCGCCGAGGGCCCGCACCGAACGGGGCAGCACCGGTGAAACTCCCGCCGCGTTTCGTCTGGGTCCTCGTCGGCCTCGTCACCCTGCCGCTCGCCACTCTCGGCCTGTTTGCCGCACGCCTCATCAGCGACCAGCAGCACCTGACGCGCGCCCGCACGAGCGACGAACTCCAGGAGCGCCTGAAGCCGATGGCCGCGCTCGTCGAACGCCGCGTGCAGGAACGCGCCCGCGAATTCGGGGCGCTCGCGAGCCGCCTGCCGGCCGACGCGGAGGGCATTCGGCGGGAGTTGCGTGCGACCCCGTCCGTCGGCGGCGCACTGGTCGTGGAACGCCGCGGCCGACGGCTCTTCCCGCCGCTCGACGGGCCGACGAGCGACGCCGAACGCGCGTTTCTCTCGCGCACCGAACCCCTCTGGCGGGACGGGGGGCTCGCGGGTCTGGCGTCGGGGGCCGGCGGCAGCGAAGGCGCCGCTGCGGCGCAGGGCTGGCACGGCTTCTACCACGGCGGCGGGCTCCGCCTCGTGTTCTGGCGCACCCGCGGCGAACGCGTCGTGGCCATCGAGTGGGACCGCATGCAGATGCTGGCCGACCTCGTCGCCGCCCTGCCCGCCACCACCGGCGACACCCCGCTCGCCCTCACCACGCGCACGGCGTTGCTCGATGCGGCGGGCGATGTGCAGTACGCCTGGGGCGGCTTCGAGCCGGCGCCGCACGTGCCGCCCGCGGCCAACCTGGCGCTCGCGCCGCCGCTTGGCGGCTTCCGGCTCGTGCTGTGGGCCCCGCCCGCCATGCTCACCGCGCCGTGGCTCGGCAGCGCGGCCTTCGGCATCAGCCTGGCGCTCGGGGCGGTGGCCATCGCGCTCATCGGGCTGGCGCTCTATCTGGCCCGCGAACGCACGCGGGAACTGCGCCTCACGAGCCAGCGGGTGGCCTTCGTGAGTCAGGTCTCCCATGAGTTGAAGACCCCGCTCACCAACATCCAACTCTATGCCGAGATCGTGGCGGCCGACCTCGACGCGCGCGACGACGAGGGCACAAGCCGCGACCGGGCCCACCTTGCGGTCATCGTGGCCGAAAGCCAGCGGCTGTCGCGGCTCATCACGAACGTGCTCACGTTGACGCGCGGGCAGCAGGGCCGGTTGCGGCTGCACCGCACGCGCGGGGTCGTCGACGAGGCCATTCGCGACGCCCTGACGGCGCTGAGCCCGTCGCTCGCGGCGCGCGGCATCGCACTGCATTTCGCCGCGGGTGCGCCCCGCCCCGTGCACTTCGATGCCGACGCTGTGCAACAGATCCTGGCGAATCTGCTCAGCAACGTCGAGAAGTACGCGGCGAGCGGCAAGCGGGCCGAGATCGAGAGTTGCCAGTCCGGCGCGGTCACGACGGTCGTCGTGCGCGACCACGGCCCGGGCATTCCGCCGAAGCACTGGCAGCGCGTGTTCGAGCCGTTTCAGCGGCTCAGCGACCGGCTCACCGACGGGGTGGCCGGTACGGGCATCGGCCTCGACATCGCGCGCCGGCTCGCCCGGCTCCACGGCGGCGACCTGCGGCTCATCCCGACCGCCGCGGGGGCCGCCTTCGAACTCACGCTCGCAACCCCGCCGGCCGACGAAGCCGGGTCGCCCGGGGAGCCTGCCCTTGCGGGGCGAGCCGGCGACCAGGAGGCGCCGTGAAGATTCTCATCGCCGAAGACGACGAACTCATCCGCCGCGGGCTCGCCGAGATCCTCGGCCAGGAGGGCTACCAGACGTGTGAGGCCGCCGACGGGCGCGCGGCCCTGGCGCTCTTCGCCGCCGAACGACCCGATTTCGTGCTGTTGGACATCATGATGCCCGAAGTCGACGGCTTCGAAGTGTGCCGCCGCGTCGTGCAGACGCGCCCCGAGGTGCCGGTCGTCTTCATCAGCGCGAAGACCGAAGAAATCGACCGCGTCCTCGGCCTCGAACTCGGTGCCGACGACTTCATCATGAAGCCGTTCGGAGCCCGCGAGGTGATCGCCCGCATCCGCGCCGTGACACGCCGCACGCTGCGGGCGCGCGAGGCCCGCGTTCCCGGGACCGAGGCGCGATTTCAACTATCCGATCTCACCGTCGATCCGGCGGAACTGCGGGCGCGCCGCGGCGACCGCGTCATCGACCTGAGCCTGCGCGACGTGCGCATTCTGCAACTGCTGCACCGCGAGCGCGGCCGGGCCGTCAGCCGCCAGCTGCTCTTCGACGTCTGCTGGGGCCTGAACTACCTGCCGAACAGTCGCACCATCGACCAACACGTGTCGCAACTGCGCAAGCGCGTCGAGGCCGACCCGCGCAACCCGCGCATCATCCGCACGGTGCACGGGGTGGGCTACCGCTACGACGACGAACCCGCCCCCTGAGAGCCCCGCGCGCGGCGCTCCACGCCCTGCGCGCCGCGGTCGCCCCCCCCGAACGCCCTTTCGACCTGCCCCGACCTCGCCGAGCGACGCCTCCCGAGCGAGCGGGATCGCCGCGGCGCCGGCCTTGCTTGCCTCCCCGGCGCAGGATTGCTAGGGTGGCGGCCCTTACGCGTCCCGCGGGACGGGGGGTTGAGCATGAGATTTCGGCAACGCATCCTGGGCGCCCTCGCCGAAGCCGCCGTCCGCCGTAGCAACGTGGTGCTGGCGGCGACCGGCCTCGTCGTGGCCGCGGCCGTGGCCGTGCTGCTCCTCGTGGGCCTTGGCGTTCAGACGTCGCGCGTGGATCTATGGCCGAAGGAACACGAGCTGCAGAAGCGCTTCCAGGCGTACCAGGACCTGTTTGGCAGCCCGCTGCAACTCATCGTCGTCGTGTCCGGCCCCGACGCCCGCACCAACAAGGCCGCTGCCGAACGCGTAGCGCGCGCCATTCGCACTCAAGTCAAAGAAATCAAGCAGGTTTTCTACAAGATCGACATGCGCGGGCTCACCACGCACGCGCTCTTCTACATGCCCGTCGACCGCCTGCAGACCCTGGCACGCTGGCTCAAGGAGTTCTCGGGCTCGCTCTCGTCCGAGGGCAACGCGTTCGTCATCGGCGGTCTCGTCGGCCTGCTCGAACGCGTCAACGCGGGCCTCGCCAAGATCGAAGACGGCGACACGACGGCGCTCGGCCCGCTGCGCTCGCACGCGCGCGACATCGTGAAGGCCGGCGACGGCATCTTCGAGGAGTTTGGCCACTGGCTCAGCGAGCCGGCGCGGCGCGACTTCGCGGTGGTTGGCGAAGTGGCTGGCGGCGCCGGAGCCGGCGACGAAGGGCTCGATCCCGACGGCTACCTCGTGGCCGACGGGGGGCGCATGGTGCTGCTCATGTGCCAGCCGCGCCAGGCCGACGACAATGTCGCCTACCAGAAGCCGCTCGTCGAAGCCGTCCAGCAGGTGCTGCGGGCCGAAGCCGAGCACACGCCCGGCATCGAACTCGGGCTCACCGGCATGCCGGCCTTCGCCGTCGACGAGCTCACCGTGGCCACCCACGACCTCAACGTCGTGACCTTGATCGCGGCCATCGGCGTTCTGCTCCTCTTCCTCGTCGGCTACGGCAGCCTGCGCAACACGGTTTTCGTGGCGCTCACGCTCGGCTGCGGCATCCTCGTCGACCTGGCGGTCGTGGCGCTCGTCATTGGCCACGTCAACCTCATCTCGTCGCTGTTCGTGGCGGTGTTGCTCGGACTCGGCATCGACTACGGCATCCAACTCATCAACCGCTTCCAGGAAGAACTCGCCGCCGGCCGGCCCCGGCAAGAAGCCCTGCGGGCCGCCGTGGTCAACACGGGCGCCAGCGTCCTGACGGGCGGCGCCACGACGGCCATGGCCTTCTTCTGTATGGCCTTTGGCGATTTTGCGCCGTTGCGCGAGCTCGGGCTCATCGCCGGCGCCGGGGTGCTGCTCATCCTGGCCGCCTCGTTCGTGCTGCTGCCGACCTTGCTCTTCAAACTGTCCAAGCCGCCGAGCAGCGCCCGCCCGGGCTCGCTGAAGGCGGCCGTTCGCGGCGAATGGCATTTGCCGGTGGCGCCGTTGCGCGGGCGGCGGGCGGCGCTGGGGGTGCTGGGGGTCGGGGTGGCCATCACGGTCGCGTTGGCGCTGCCCATCCGCCCCATCACGTTCAGCAACGACCTCATCTCGATGCTGCCGCAGAACGTGCCCTCCGTGCGCCTGCTGAAACGCCTCGAAGCCACGGGCATGTTCACGACGGCGTTCAATGCTTCCATCGTCGACTCGCTCGCGGAGGCACGCGCGCGTTCGGCCAAGTTTGCCGCCCTCTCGACGGTGTCGCGGGTGCAGTCGGTCGACCTGTTCCTGCCGAAGGACCAGGCCCAGAAGCAGCCGTTCGTCGACGAGGTGCGCACCCAGTGGAAGGGGCTGCCGCCCCTGCGCTTCGAGTCGCCCGCCATCGACGTGGCGGCGCTGCGGAGGCAGCTCACCACGCTCGCGGGCTATCTCCAGGTCGACCTGCCGCTCACGCTGCGGACGAACGGACTCGAAGAGCTGGCCCCCGGCGTCGAAGCGCTGGCGAAACGCGTGGCGGCCTTCGAGGCGCAGGTCGCGGCCCTCCCGCCGGCGCAGGTGGGCGAGCGTCTCGGCCGGCTCCAGGCGCGCGCCGCCGAGTTGCTGAGCGACTTCCAGAACGCCGCACGCGCCACGGGTGGGCCGGTCACCCCGGCCGACCTGCCCGAGGAGGTCGCCGGCCTGCTGTACAAGGCCACACCGCAGGGCGACCGTTTCCTCATTCGCGTCTACCCGAAGGGCGACATCAACGACGACAGTTTCATGCCGCGCTTCCTGGCCGAAACGCGCAGCGTCGACCCGCACATCACGGGCTACCCCGTGCCGCTCTACGAATTCGCGCTCGTCATGCAGCGCAGTTTCTACCAGGCGTTCCTCTACGCCGCCGTCGCCATCGTCCTGCTGCTGCTCCTCGACCTGCGCCGTTTGCGCGACACGCTCCTCGCTCTCATCCCGCTCGCCATGGGCAGTGTCTGGATGGTCGGCACCATGAACCTCGCCGGCATCGACTACAACTTGGCGACCATCATGGCCATTCCGCTCATGATCGGCATCGGGGTGGCCTACGGCGTGTACATCATCCACCGCTGTCGCGAGGCGTCGCCGCCCCGGCCCCGGCAGGTCGTGCGCACCACCGGCAAGGCCGTGCTGTTCTCGGCACTCACCACCATGATGAGTTTCGGCGCCATGGTCACGGCCAGCCACCGCGGTGCGGCCGGCCTCGGGCTGACGCTGCTCATCGGCACCACCTACTGCCTGCTCGCCTCCGTCGTCATCCTGCCGGCGCTCGTCCGGGTGCTGCCGCCGGCGCGCCCGAAGAAGTAGCCCGGGCTCGGGGCCACGCAGCGCCGGGGAGCCTCTGGCCGATCGGATGACGCGGGTTCGCCGCCGGCGCTCGCCGGTGCTCCCGTTTGCAGCCGGGTCGCGGCCGTCGTTTACGGCCCCGCGACGCATGCCGTATTATGAGCCGTTTCGTGCCGCGCCCGGCCGTCGCGCCCGGGCCCCGAGGACGCCATGCCGCGAGACTACCGCCCGGCCGGCCGCGCGGCCGCCGCCGATCGTCACGAACGCCAGACGCGCCGCACGCGCTACGCCTGGATTGTGCTGGCGGTCCTCTTGGCCGCCGGACTCGCCTTGGTCGTCTTCTTCCGCGGCGTGCTGCTGCCCTTCGTCGTCGCGGTGCTCGTCGCCTACGTGCTGGAGCCGCCGGTGCGCTGGCTCGCGCGGCTGCGCCTGCCGCGCCCCATCGGCGTCGCGGTCGTCTACGCTGTGTTTTTCACGGGGGTCGGGCTCTTTTTCGGGCAGCTCGTGCCGCGCCTCGAAGCCGAGGGCCGCAAACTGCTCGACCAGTTCGAGCACCTGCTCGTCGAGGCGCCAACCTACTACCGGCGCTTCGAAAACGCGGTCGAATCGCTGCTCGGGCGCGCCGTGCCCGGCGAGACCGGCGCGCGCCCCGCAAGTGGTCTCGATCCCTACGGTTTCGGCCCCGACCTCAGCGAACGCCCCGCCTCCCCGTTGCGCTTCGACGTGCCCGCCTTGAGCGAGCAATTGCTCGGCCCGACGGCGCCCGAAGGCGACGCCCTCGACGCCATGACGGGCACGCGCCCCGAGGGCCGGCCGTCCGCCGAGGTCGACCAGGCCCTGAGCGACAGCAACCTCGTCGTGCGCCGCGTCGAAGACGGGGTCTACGGCATCCGGTTCCGCGAATCCACCTACGAATTCAAGCAAGTCGGCGACAAGGCGTTCCACGTGTCGGTCAAGGACGCCCCCGTGCCGGGCTCGCGCGTCGCCAACCTGAAGAACGAGATCATCACGTCGGTGCGCGTGCAGCTCGAGCACCTCTCGACGCGCATGCTCTCGGGCTTCTTCGAACTGCTGCAGGGGCTCGTCGGCGGCCTCATGAACGCCGCCGTGGGCCTCGTGCTGACGCTGCTCGTGGCGGCCTACCTGCTCATGGAAGTCGACCGCTTCCAACGCTGGGTGGCGCGGCGGGTTCCGACCGCGGCGCGCGAAGGGCTGTCCGAGTTGCTCGGTCGGCTCGACCGCGGGCTGCGCGGCGTCGTGCGCGGCCAGTTGCTCGTCTGCCTCATCAACGGGGTGCTCTGTTTCATCGGCTTCCTGATCTTCATTCCGGAATACGCTGTGGTTTTCGGGGTGCTGGCCGGGCTGCTGAGTTTCATTCCCATCTTCGGCACCATCGTCAGCGCCATTCCGGCGGTGTTCATCGGGCTCACCATCGACCTCATGACCGGCCTCTGGGTGCTGGTCTGGATCCTCGGCGTGCACTTCATCGAGGCCAACCTCGTCGAGCCGCGCATCTTCGGCCACGCCGCCCGCATCTCGCCGGTCATCGTGCTGTTCGCGCTGATGGCCGGGCAGGCGACATTCGGGCTGGCGGGGGCGCTCCTCGCGGTGCCCACGGCAGCGCTGCTCCAGGCGCTCTTCAGCTTCGTCTACGGCCGCGTGGCCCACGTCATCGACCGCCGTCTGCCGCGTTGAAGGCATCCCCGGCACCCCGCGTCCGCGCCCGCGGGCCCCTTTTGCGCGGCCCGCGCCGGCCGGCTTGCCAGCACACTTGAGAATTGACCTGCGCTCGCGCATACTACGGCCGCTTGCGAAACGCGGCAGCACCGAGCGAAACGCAGGGGACGGGCCGCGGTGGCAACAGCATCGGTAGCGACGCCCGCCGGGTGGCTGCCCGACGGCGCGCGTTTGTTTGGTCGTCCGTTCGTTCCAATCAGGAGGAAGAGCATGCGCAAGGTTTGTGGGGTGCTGTGTGTCGTGCTGCTCGTCGCCGCGGGCGCGTGCAGCGAGAAGGGTGGGTCCGGGGTGCGTTCGACGCTGACGCGTCAGTTCAACGACCTCGTCGGGCAGTTCTCGAACCCGACCGGTCAGGTGTCGCAGCTCGACGAAGGCTCGGCCAGCACGCTGGCCGGCGACGCCACGTCCGACCAGAGCCAGTTCAGCACGTACCAGGGGGCTTTCCAGACGCAGGGCTACGCGCTCACGCTGTCCACGCACGCCCTCGTGACCACCGGCGACCCGACGGTCGCGAAGGCCAAGTTCGCCCAGTTCGGCGGCGAGGGCCTCGGCGGCAGCGAGTGCAGCGAACTGTTCGCCGGCGTCGAACAGGAAATCCAGAACCAGGTGCAGTCCCAGGCCCAGGCGGGCGCCCGCTCGTTCGACGTGCACATCGACCGCGACGTGCCGGCGAGCTGTGCCGGCTTCCAGAGCGGCGACATCGTCATGGGCATCGACGTGCACGCCGAGGCCAACCAGCAGACGCAGCAGGCCGAGGTCGTCGTCGGCATGGCCATGCAGTGGAACAACTGCTCCAACGGCCAGCAGGTCATCAACGGCGTCTTCGAGATGGCATTCCAGTACGGCGGCCAGGGCATGTCCATGCTGTATCGCATGGAAGTCACGGCCGGCACGGAGACCGTCCGCTTCATGGCGCGCATGGTTCAGGACAACGCGGGCGACACCCGCGTCGAGTTCCTGGCCGAATACAACGGCGAGAGCTACGTGTTCGCGTTCGTGGCCGATGCCATGGGCAACTCCACGGTCGAAATCCGCGGCGCCGACTGCACGGTGTCGTGCGCGAACGGCCAGTGCTCGGGCACGGCGGGCTGCGAATCGGTCGACTGGCAGATCGCGGGCCTCGGCGGCGACGGGTCCGGCGATCCCGAAGACCCGTACGATCCCGAAGACCCCTACGACCCCGAGGATCCGTACGGAACCGACATCCCCGACGTTCCCGATTACGGCACCGACATCCCCGACATGCCGTACTGACAGGGTCGCCCGAAACGGCCCTCCTCCTGAGGCCGCGAGCCGCCTAGCGCGCGCGGCCGCCCTCCTCCCCGCCATCGAATTCCGCCAGAATGCCGTTGCCCGCGAGAAAAGCGCACTGGAAGTCTTCGTAGCGGCCGGCCAGGATGGCTCGGCGCGCGGCCCGCACGACATCGAGGTAGAACGTGATGTTGTGCAGCGTGTTGAGGTGGGCCGCCAGAATCTCGTGGTTCATGAACAGGTGACGCAGGTAGGCGCGGGTGAACGTGCGGCACGTGTAGCAGCGGCACCCCGGGTCGACGGGCCCGAGATCGTGCTGGAACCTGGCGTTCTTGATGCTGAGTCGGCCCGTGCGCGTGAACAGCTGGCCGTTGCGCGCATTGCGCGTGGGCATGACGCAGTCGAAGAGATCGACGCCGCCCGCGATGCAGGCCACGATGTCGGCCGGCGTGCCCACGCCCATCAGGTAGCGCGGCGCGTGCTCGGGCAGCAGTGCGGCCGTGTGCGCGGCGACCATCCGCATCTCGGCCGGGGTCTCGCCGACCGAGAGCCCGCCGATGGCCCACCCGTCGAAGGCGAGTGCGGACAGCGCGGCGGCGTGCTCGGCCCGCAGTTGCGGGTCGAGGCCCCCCTGCACGATGGCGAAGAGCGCCTGGTCGGCCCGGCTGCGCACGGCGAGACTGCGTTCGGCCCAGGCCGTGGTGCGGTCGACGGCGCGGCGCAGCTCGTCGCGCGGCGCGGTCGATGGCGGGCAGTGATCGAGCACCATGGCCACGTCGCAGCCGAGCGTTTCCTGGATGCCGACCACCGTTTCGGGCGTGAGCCGGTGCGTGGAGCCGTCGACGTGCGAACGGAACGTGACGCCGTCGTCATCGACGGCCCGCAGCCCGGCAAGGCTGAACACCTGGAAGCCCCCGCTGTCGCAGAGCACCCCGCCCGACCAGCCGCTGAGCGCGTGGACGCCGCCGTGGGCCGCCACGACGTCCATGCCGGGACGCAGGTAGAGATGGTAGGCGTTGGCGAGAATCATGGCCGCGCCGGCTTCGTGCAGATCGCGCGGGGTGAGCGACTTCACGGTGGCCAGGGTGCCGACCGGCATGAACGTGGGGGTTTGCACGGTGCCGTGCGGCGTGTGCAGGAGGCCCGCCCGAGCGGCGGTCTGGCCGTCGCGAGCGAGAAGGTCGAACGAGGCCGGCATGGGTGGCACTCCCGGAGCGCCGTGGGCGTCACGGCGGGCGTCAAAGGATGAGCATGGCGTCGCCGTAGCTGTAGAAGCGGTAGCGCTCGGCCACGGCGGCCCGGTAGGCGTCGAGCACCAAGGCCTGACCGGCGAAGGCGGCCACGAGCAGGATGAGCGTCGAGCCGGGCAGGTGGAAATTCGTGAGCAACCGGTCGACGATCCGAAAGCGGTGGCCCGGCACGATGAACAGTGCCGTCTCCCCCGCGCCGGCCTCGACGGTCCCGTCGTCGCGGGCTGCCGCCTCCAACGTACGCACCGTCGTCGTGCCGACGGCCACGACCCGGCCGCCGCGCTGCTTCGTGAGACGGATGGCCGCGGCCGTGGCCTCGGGGATGACGTAGCGCTCGGCGTGCATGCGGTGGCGCGACAGATCGCGCTCGCGGATGGGCAGGAACGTGCCCGGCCCGACGTGCAAGGTGACGTGCGCCAAGCCGACGCCTGAGGCCGTGAGCCGGGCGAGGTGCTCGGGCGTGAAGTGCAGACCGGCCGTAGGGGCCGCGACGGCCCCCGGGTGCGCCGCGTAGACGGTCTGATAGCGCGTCTCGTCAGCGGCCCCGGGCGGGCCCCCGGCGCGTTCGATGTAGGGCGGCAGCGGTACCTCGCCGTGTCGGTCGAGCCACGCCGTCCAGGCCTCGCCGGCCGGCAGTTCGACCGAGAGCGCCCCGCCGGGCAGCACCTCGGCCACGCGCACTCGGGCGGGCGGGTCGCCGTGCACCGTCTGGAGCCAGGCGCCGACCCGGAAGGGCTTGGAGGCTCGCGCGAGACAGTGGGCGCGCACGCTGCCGTCGGCCGCCGGGCCGACCTCGCAGAACAGCAGTTCGCCCTGACCGCCCGTGTCGGCCTTGGTGATGGGGACGCGCGCCTTGACGACGCGCGTGTCGTTCAACACCAACAGGTCGCCCGGGGCGAGTTGGCCGTCGATGTCGGGAAAGCGCCCATGGCGCCAATCGCGCGTCGCGCGCGAGAGGACGAGCAGCCGCGCGCCGTCGCGCCGTTCGGCCGGCTGCTGGGCGATCAGTTCGCGCGGCAGATCGTAATCAAAATCGCGAAGTTCGAGCATGCCAACGGTCGTTCGATCCGGCGCCCGCCGAGCCCGGAGCGGAGGCCTGCGCAGCGCGCGTGGGCCCCGGCGGGGGCGAAACGTTGAGTCGAGTGATGGGCGCCCGCGCGACCGGCGCGGCGCCTGGCTACAGGGACCGGACGGGCGGCCACGGGGCGGATCGACCGGGCCCCAGTCAACGACGCGGAGACTACGGCCCGGCCTGCGGGTTGCCCTGAGAGGCTGTTCAAAAATCTCCGTTCTGCTGCGGCGACCCCTGCCGGACGTCTGCGGCGTCACGGGGACCCCCGAAACCCTGCGACGTATCCCGCGATACGTCTCGGGTCTCGTGCACCCCCGCTCCTGGCAGCCATTCCGCCAGGGGTACGCCTCGCGACGAACTGCGATGTTTTCACAGCCTCTGGACGTTCGCGAACTACAGCTGGTCCTTGAAGGACGGGGCCGGCTTGAACGACACGCTCTTGCTCGCCTTGATCTTGATGGCCGAGCCGGTGCGGGGATTGCGCCCCGTGCGGGCCTTGCGTTCCTTCACGTTGAAGGTGCCGAAACCGGGATACGAGAAGCGCCCGTCCTCGCCGATGGCCTTCTTCAGGGTTTCGAAGATGGCTTCCACGGCCTCGGCCGTCGCCTTCTTGGTCATTTCGGGCATGTTTTTCGCGGCCTGGACTTTCTCGATGAGCTCTGCCTTGGTCATTGGGATCTCCTCCTCACGGTTGCGTGTGGGTAGCGCGCCGTTCCTGATCTCTCGGATCGACGAAACCGAGCGCCATCTTAGACAGGCCGGAAACGGCGTGTCAAGCGGAAACAGGGCCGCAGAGTCAACAAAATCGCGCCCCGGAGCTGTCTCAGAGCCCCCCCCGAAACCTCGACGCGCGGGAATCCGGGACCCGCCCCCCCCAGCCGGGCGGGCGGCGCCCCCGGGGTGCAACCCCGTTGACACGCGCGCGCCAACCGGTCAAAGTCGCGCGGCAATCACGGGCGGCGCCGCGAGCGCGCGGCCGCCGGCCCCGAAACGACCCGGGTGGGCGTGCAGGAGTTGAGCGTTGAAGATCATCGAACGCATCTATGACGACGTTCTCGAAAAGACCGTAACGCGCTGCCGCGAGCGTGGCATCCTCATCCCGACGTTCGCACAACAGAAAAACCCGGAATTGGTTCCGGCCAAGGTCAAGGAACGGCTGAAGCACATCGGCTTGTGGGACGTCGACCCGCTCAACCTCTTCCGCATCACCTGGAAGAACGAAGCCAAAGACCGCGGCGGGCTCTACGGCCACGGCAACTGGATCGAGTTCCCCGAGTCGCTCACGGGCGTGCCGACGCGCATCGTCGGCCTTGTGGGCAAGTACTTCCCGACGGGCGCGCACAAGGTGGGCGCCGGTTTCGGGTGCCTCGTGCCGCGGCTCGTCTCGGGCGCCTTCGATCCCACGACCCAGAAAGCCGTCTGGCCGTCGACCGGCAACTTCTGCCGCGGCGGGGCGTTCGACTGCGCCCTGCTCTCCTGCACGGCCGTCGCCATCCTGCCCGAGGAAATGAGCCGCGAGCGCTTCGAGTGGCTGCGCAGCATCGGCGCTGAAGTCATCGCCACCCCGGGTTGCGAGTCGAACGTCAAGGAAATCTACGACAAGTGCTGGGAAATCCGGCGCACGCGCCCCGACTGCGTCATCTTCAATCAGTTCGAGGAGTTCGGCAACTCCATCTGGCACTACCACCTCACCGGCAGCATCGTGCAGGAAACGTTCGAGCGCATCCGTGGGCCGCAGAGCCGGCTGTCCGGCTACGTCTCGGCGACGGGTTCGGCCGGCACCATTGCCGCGGGCGACTACTTGCGCACGCAGTTCCCGCACATCCGGGTCATCGCGACCGAGGCCCTGCAGTGCCCCACGCTGCTGCGCCTCGGGTTCGGCGGCCACCGCATCGAAGGCATTGGCGACAAGCACGTGCCGTGGGTGCACAACGTGCGCAACACCGACATGGTGGCGGCCATCGACGACGAGGCGACCATGGCCCTCATGCGGCTGTTCAACGAAGCGGCCGGCCAGCGTTTCCTCCAGAACGAAGGCGTGCCCGAAGCGCTCGTCGCCGCCCTGCCACTGCTCGGCATCTCGAGCATCTGCAACGTGGTCGCGGCCATCAAGGCGGCCCGCTACTACGAAATGGACGGACGCGACATCATCTTCACGCCGCTCACCGACTCCATGGAGCTCTACGGCAGCCGCATCGCCGAACTGAACGAGGCCCGCGGCCCGTACGGCGAGGGCCAGGCCGGCCGCGACTTCGCCCGCTATCTCCAGGGGGCCACGTGCGACAACCTGCGCGAGCTCAACTACCAGGACCGCAAGGCGCTCCACAACTTCAAGTACTTCACCTGGGTCGAACAGCAGGGCCGCGACGTCAACGAACTGCGCGCGCTTTGGGATCCCGACTTCTGGACCGAGACCTTCAGCCAGGTCGACGAGTGGGACGGGCTCATCAACGCGCTCAACGCCCGCACCGGGGTGCTCGACCGGCTGTAGGCGGCCCCGGCTGCGCGGCCGCCCCGGTTCGGCCGCTCGGCGCCTAGGTAATCTCCATGAAACCACTCGGCTTTGCGCTTCTCGCGCTGCTGCTGGGCGTCGCGGGGTGTTCTGACGAGACGGCCGGGCCGGACGGCGCCGACGCCGCGCCGTTGGCCGATGCCGACAGCGCCGGTGGCATCGCGCATGAGGGCCCGCCGAGCGCCTGCGGCGGCTTCACCGAGGGGAGCCCGCTCCACCACGCGAGTGCGTCCGTCGGCGACGACCTGCTCAAACTCCTCGGGTTTGCGGGAGGCGCCGCGGTGGTCGCGTTCGACGTGAAGGACGGGGGTGCGGCGCTGCTCACCCTCAACGCCCGCGACCATTTCCAACTCGCCGCCGACGGCCGGACGCTCGTGTTCTCCGCGGCGGCAGGTTCGAGCGCGGCGGGCGCGGCCGGTGAGGTCTTTGCCGACATCAACCACGGCTGGGGTGGGCTCGTGCGCCTCGGTGCGGTCTGCCTCGAGGCGCCGCCCCAAGCCGGCGTGGCTCTGGCCGGGGCGTGGGCCCTGGTCGTCGAAGTGCTCGCCGACGATACCCATCCCGCGCGCTACTACCGGCTGACCGGGCAGCTCGCCGCAGACGCCGGCCTCGTCACCGCGGGCGGCGTCGACGCGCTGACCGGGGCCACCGTCACGCTCGACTAGGGGTGCGCATGGCCTGCGGCGCCGCACCCGCGGGGCCCACCCGCCGGTGCCGCGCGAAGAGTTTCGCCCGGTGGACTTCGAAGCACTCTTCAGGTTGTTTCCCGAAGCGGGGCTGATCGTCGAGGCGGCGGGCCGCATCGTCGATGCCAACGAGGCTGCCACCCGGCTCAGCGGACATCCGCGCGCAGGCCTCGTCAGCCTGCGGCTCGACGACCTGCTGAGCCCCGTGCCCGACTTGGGCGTGCTTGCGCCACCGGCCGATCCGGCCGACCCGCCCTGGCCCGTGCGTCCGGCCCCCACCGTCCGGGCCCGGCTGAAGCCGCCGCGGGGCAGGCCGCGCACCGTCGAAGTCCTGGCGTACGCGCTGCCGGCAGGCGTCGAGCCCTGCCGCTACGTGGTGCT
Source organism: uncultured Myxococcales bacterium (assembly GCA_964422715.1). Taxonomy (GTDB): domain Bacteria; phylum Myxococcota_A; class UBA9042; order PWKZ01; family CAYRCM01; genus CAYRCM01. The sequence continues at coordinate 62,982 of CAYRCM010000010.1, forward strand.
GGTCCGCGACGTCGACGGCCGGACCCGCATCGAAGAGCACGAGCGTCGCCTCGAACGCATGGACGCGGTCGAACACCTCGCCGCGCGCGTGGCGCACGAGTTCAACAACGTGCTCGGAGCCATCCTCGGCCACGCGAGTTTCGGACTCACGAGGCTGCGCGAAGGCAGCGACGTGTCCGAAGACTTCCGCGCCATCGAGGCGGCTGCGCGCCGCGGCACCGAACTCACGAAGCAGCTGCAGCGCTGCACGGCGCACACGCCGCATCGGCCGGAACCTTTCGATGTCAATACGGTTCTGCGCGATGTCGGCCGCGTCCTGACCCCCCCGGGCCCGGCCCACGTGCGGGTCGAGTTGGCGCTCGAACCGGGGCTCTGGCTCGTCCAGGCCGACGCCGAACAGCTGCGTCAGGTGTTCCTGAATCTGGGCACGAACGCCCAGGACGCCATGCCGCAGGGCGGCACCCTCATCCTGAAGAGCGCAAACATCGAGCGCAGCGGGCTGCCGCAGGCCGACGAGCCCTCCATCGCGCCCGGGCGCTACGTGCGCATCACGGTGCAGGACACCGGGCACGGCATGGACGAAGCCACCCGCGAACGCCTGTTCGAGCCCTTCTACACGACGAAGGCGCGGCGCGGCAGCGGGGGCCTCGGGCTGGCCGCCGTGTACGGCATCGTGCGCAACCACGGCGGCCGCATCCACCTCGAAAGCGCGCCGGGCGAGGGCACGCGCTTCGATCTCTACTTTCCGGCCGCGGCCAGCGAGCCGGCCTCTCCGGAACCCGCCGCGCGCCCGGCGCTGCCGCCCCGCCCGGGTCGCGTGCTGCTCATCGACGACGACGCGGCAGTCCGCTCGATCGGCGCGCAGATGCTGAGCGAATTGGGCTTCGACGTCGTCGTGGCAGCCTCCGCCCACGAGGGCCTCGTCCGCTTCGAAGACGCGGCCGATGCCTTCGCCTTCGTGTTGCTCGACGTGGTGCTGCCCGACATCTCCGGCCGCGAGTGCTTTCTGCGCATCCGTGCCATTCGGCCAGATGCGCGGGTGCTGCTGCTCAGCGGCTGCCAGGCCGACGGGGCCATCCACGAGCTGCTGGCGCGCGGCGCCGCCGGGTTCCTCCCGAAGCCGTTCGGATTCGACGAACTCGAGGCGAGCGTACGCCCGCTGTTTGGCCTGCCGGCGCCGGCCGCGGGCCCCCTTCCCCCCACGACCGGGACTCCGGAGCAGGCATGATCCACCTCGTCGGCGTGAGCAAAGGCTACGGCCGCAAGACCTTGTTTTCCGGCATCGACTTGCACCTCGGGCCCGGCGACCGCGTGGGCATCGTCGGTGCCAACGGTTCCGGCAAGACGACGCTGTTCCGGCTCATCGTCGGCGAAGAGTCGCCCGACAGTGGCACGCTGACGTGCCGAAAAGATTGTCGTATCGGATACTTGCGCCAGGAAATCACGCCGCGTCGAGGCGGCGAGTTGCTGCCCCACGTGACGCGCGCGGTGCGCGGGCTCGGGGCGCTGGCCGACGAACGGGAAGCGCTGGGCCGCGCGCTTGCCGAGCGCGGCGAGCGCTCCGACAGCGAGGCCCAGGCCCTCGCAGGCCGGCTGGCCGGCGTCGAAGAACGCTTCGCCCACGCGGGGGGCTACACCATCGAGTCGGAGGCGCAGGAAGTGCTCGGCGGGCTTGGCTTCACGAACGAAGACTTCGGCCGGCCGCTCTCGGCCTTCTCGGGCGGCTGGCAGATGCGCATCGAGCTGGCGAAGTTGCTGCTCGATCGGCCCGACGCGCTGCTGCTCGACGAGCCCACGAACCACCTCGACATTCCCTCCATGCAGTGGTTCGAGCAGTACATCCTCGGGTTTCAGGGGACGCTGGTGCTCGTGGCGCACGACCGCGAGTTCCTGAACCGCACGGTCAATCGCATCGTCGAGGCGCGCCCCGGCGGCACGCGCACGTATCCCGGCAACTACGACCGCTACGTGTCGATGCGCGACCAGGACGCGGCCCTTCAGGAGCGGCGCTACCTCGAGCAGCAGGCGCGCGTCCGCGAGATCCAGGACTTCATCGACCGCAACCGCTCGCGCAAGGACCGGGCGCGCCAGGTGCAGAGCCGCATCAAGGTGCTCGAAGGCATGGAGCGGCTCGAACGCCCCTCCACGCGGCGCGGCATCCGCTTTCGCTTCCCGCAGCCCGAACGCAGCGGCCGCGACGTCATCATGTTGGCCCATGCCGCGAAGCGCTACGGCCCGCGCACGGTCTTCTCGAACCTCGACCTCACCGTCTACCGCGGCGAGAAGGTTGCGCTCGTCGGGGTCAACGGCGCCGGCAAGTCGACGCTGCTCCGAGTCCTTGCGGGGGTGTTGCCGCTCGAAGAGGGCACGCGCACGCTCGGGGTCAACGTGCGGCTCGACTACTACGCCCAACACCAGCTCGACGCGCTCACCCCCGAGCGCACCGTGCTGCAGGAAGTCGACGCGGTCGCCGACATCGAGACGGCCCCGCAGATCCGGGGGCTGCTCGGGGCCTTCCTCTTTTCGGACGAGGACGTCGAGAAGCGCGTCGCGGTGCTGTCCGGCGGCGAGAAGAGCCGACTTGCGCTCGCCCGCATGCTGCTCCGACCCGTGAGTCTGTTGCTGCTCGACGAGCCCACGAACCACCTCGACATCGAATCGCGCGAGGTGCTCGAAGAGGCCCTGCGCCAGTACGAGGGCACGCTCATCTTCACGTCGCACGACCGGCGTTTCATCGACGCGCTGGCCACGAAGGTCATCCTGGTCGCCGACGGACAGCTCACGCACTACCCGGGCAACTACAGTGATTTCGAGTGGAAGCGCCAACAGGAAAGCGCCGCGGCGGCCCCGTCGAAGGCCGCTGCCCAGGTCGCGACCGGCGGCTCACGACCCGATGCCGGCGCCGCTCGGACGGCGGCGCCGCGCAGCCGCGAGGCCGACAAGCAGCGGCGCCGCGAGGAAGCCCAGCGGCGTCAGGCGCAGGCAGCGACGTTGCGGCCGCTGCGCACCGAAATCGCCGACATCGAAAAGGCCATCGAAGGCATCGAAGCCGAAGTCGCGACCCTCGCCGCACGCATGGCCGATCCGGCCTTCTACCGCAACCGCGACGATGTCGTGCGCGCAACGCGGCGCAACGACGACCTGCGCAAGCAACTCGCAGCGCACTACGAGCGCTGGAGCACGCTGACCGACGCCTTGCAGGCCGCCACAGGGGCCTCCGACGGCGAGGCCGGCAGCGCCGAGTGACGCCGCCGAGCAGCCACCCCCGGAGCGCCGCCGGCCAAGAACCCGGCGAAAAGGGGTTGCCGCCGACGGCCGACCTGTGTCAAGTTTGGCCGCCCGACGCCGGGGGCTTCGACGCCGCCCGCGCGAGACCGCGCCGATCTCCGCAGCGTAGCGGGCCGTCCCCGGCGGGCCTCGAAGCCGGGCGAGAGGGAGGTTCAACCCATGGGATCGCAATCGAAGACCGCACGCCTTCATCAGAAAGACGTCATCGAACAAGAGCTGGCCGCCTGCGTTGCGCGCCTGGCCGCTGAAGGCAAGACGGGCAAGGAAGCGAAACGCGACCCGGTGCTGCGCAAGCTGCAGGCCGAACAACGCAAAGTGCGCAAGCAGCTCGCCACCATCGAGACGCAGGCGGCGATCGCCGCCAGCCTCGTCGAGCACAAGGCCGAACGCGCCGCCCAGCCGACGCTCAGCGCGAACGAGAAGCGCAAGCAGCGCAAGGCCGCGGGCGCAGCGACTGCTGCCGACGGCGCCGGCAAGAAGAAGAAGAAGAAGGAGGCCGAGCCCGCCGAATAGGCGCGGTGCCGCCGACCTGCCCCCTCCGGCAGTCCCGTCAGGGATGTTGCAGGTAGCGCCGGATCGCGGCTCGATGCTCCTCGATGGTGCGGCTGAACTGGTGACTGCCCGTGCCGTCCTGCCGAGCCACAAAGAACAGGTAGGGGGTTTGCTGCGGCGCCACGGCGGCCCGCAGCGCGACCTCGCCGGGGCTGCAGATGGGGCCCGGCGGCAGGCCGGCGTGCACGTACGTGTTGTACGGGTGCTGGCGGTCGCGCCGATGGTGGGGCCGCGCGCGTTCGCGGTAGTGCGCCGGGTGGTACACGAGGGTCGGGTCGCTCGCAAGGGGGATGTTGCGTTCGAGCCGGTTGCGGAACACCCCGGCCACCACGGGCGCCTCGGCGGCCAGCCGGGCCTCGGCCTGCACGAGCGAGGCGAGCGTCACGAGCTGCGCGGGCCCGTAGCCGCGCTTCTTCCACGCCGCGAGAGCCGGCGCCTCGCGCGCTTCCAGTTTGCCGAAGACCGCCCGATGGCGCTGCACGAGCCGCGTGACTACGCGCTCGAGCGGCTCATCGAGCGCCACGCGGTACGTGTCCGGATAGAGCAACCCTTCGAGGCAGGGCGCCCAGGCTGGCCGCCCGGCCACCGGGCAGGGCACGCCGAGCCGGCTCGCGAGCGCCGGGTCCGAAAACCGGGCGAGCACCGTGGCGCTGTCGGCGAGCCCCAGCGCGGCGATGCGCTCGGCCGTCTGCCAGGCGTTCAAGCCCTCGGGCAAGGTCAGCACGAGGTAAGGGTCGGGCGCCCCGCGCCGCAGCAACGCCAGCAGTTGCCGCGGCGTTGTGCCCGGCGCCACCGCGTAGGTGCCGGCCTTCAGTTGATCGGCCCCGCCCGCGAGGGCCGCGTAGACCTTGAACCAGAACGGATGGTCGAGGATGCGGGCCCGTTCGAGCCGTTCGACGGCCTGCGAAAACGACGTGCCGCGCGGAATGACGGCCGAGAGAGGACGCGCGCCCGCGAACAGCGGCTCGTCGAGCCAGGCCTGGAGCCACAACGCCGGTATGCCGAAGGCGAGCCCGAGCACGAGCAACAGCGCGAGCACGACCCAGGGCCAACGCCGCCGCCGCGGCAGCCGGGCGGAACGCACGCGACGGGCACGCGGTGACACGGTTCAGGGCTCCTCGGCCGGGGCGGTCGCGTCGGCCGGTTGACCGGCGCTGCCGCGGTCGTGGTCGAGGTAGGCCTGCAGAACGAGGCAGGCCGCTGTCTGGTCGACGACTTCGCGGCGCCGCTGGCGGCGCACGCCCCCGGCGACGAGCAGCCGTTCGGCGGCCACCGACGTGAGGCGCTCGTCCCACTCGTGCACCGGCAGGCCGCTCGCCTGATGGAGCCGGGCGGCGAATGCACGGGCGGCCGCGGCCGCCTCGCGGGGGGCGCCGTCCATGCTGAGCGGCAGGCCGATGACGAGCACGGTCACCTCGTTTTGCCGGGCGAGCCGCACGATGCGCCGCACATCGTCGGTGGGCTGCCCGCAGGCGACGAAGCCGAGAGGCTGCGCGATGATGCGGTTTGGGTCGGATAGCGCCAGGCCGATGCGCCGCGTGCCGAAGTCGATGGCCAGGACGCGGCCAGGAGCGGCCGGCGCCGCGGCGCCGAACCCGTCGGGCACGCTCATCTCGGGAACTCCCTGGACGCGCCGGGCGCGCGGGCGGCCGGCGGCAGCCGGGGCACGCGGGAGGCGGTGCGGCCCGACGCCCGCCATCGGAGCGCCACCCTAGCAGATGGCCGCGGCGGGGAGCAAGCGGACGGCCCCGGGGAGACCCGGCGATGGGGGGCGATGCCCGCGGCCTTGATCTCGGCCGAAGCCGTCGCTAGGGTGGGGCCACGCCGGGAGGCCCGTGGCGGCTCGCCGCCGCCCCCGGCGCGGCGCCACGAAAGGACAAACCATGCGCGCGCATTCCCGTGCAATCGTTGCGCTCCTCCTGCTGCTCGGGCCGCAGGTCGCCGAGGCCGGCTCGTCGGTACACACGACGTTTCTCTGGCATCTCGAACAGCCCATCTACTGGCCGGCGCCAAACGCTGGCGGGCAGCGCTACCAGACGGCCTGGGACTCCATCCAGGCCAAACGCGCCGGGGCTGCGCACCCACAGAACGACCTCGACCAGATTTTCGGCCTCGACGACCGCGTGGCCGCCTACCAGTTCCGGCCGCGCGATGCCGTCCAGGCCATGCTCGGCCTGCCCGAGGCGGGGGCGCAAGTCTCGTATTCGGGCGGCCTCATCGAAAACATCGCGTCGCTCGGCGCTGCCGGGCAACTCGGCTACGGCGCCGGCTGGATGAACGGCTTCCGCGAAGCCCGCAACTGGACCACGGCGGGCGGTCATCCCCGGCTCGACATCGTGCAATTCCCGTTTCATCACGCGCTGATCCCGCTCATCGACAGTGAAGTGCTGCGCATGGAACTGCGCCTCTACGCCGAGGTCTACTCCGAGGCCTGGGGCGCCGGCAGCCCGTCGCGCGGCCTCTTCCCGTCCGAGATGGCGTTCTCGCCACACGTCATTCCGGCGCTCGTCGCCGAGGGCATCGAGTGGGTCGTCGTATCCAACGCGCACCTCTCACGGGCCTGCGAAGACTACCCGTTCGTGGCCGGCAGCGGCGGCGACAACATCCCGCCGCCCAACCGCGCCGACGTGCGCAACCCGGCCCAGGGCAACTACAACCGCATCTCCATCGACCGCGGGGTGTCGCCCGCGAACGCGGTGCCGTTCTCGTACCAGCCGCACTACGCGCGCTTCGTCGACCCCGACACGGGCAGCGAGACGCGCATCGTCGTCGTCCCGGCGGCGCAGTCCGAATCGTGGCAGGACGGCTACTCGTGCTTCGGCCGGGGCCCCATCGATGCCCTCGCGCCGCGCAACGACCCGGCCCACCCCATGCTGGTGTTGCTGGCCCACGACGGCGACAACGCGTTTGGCGGGGGCTACAGCTACTATCTCGAATGCACGCCCAATTTCGTGCAGGCCGCGGCCGCCGGCGGCTACACGCCGAGCACGGTCGCGCAGTATCTCGCCGACCACCCTGTCGCCGCCGACGACGTCGTGCACGTCGAGTCGGGGGCCTGGGTCAACGCCGACGGCGACTTCGGCGCGCCGTCGTTCTGGAACTGGAACTGGCCGCTCGTCAATCGCGCGGGGCAGGTCGACCTGGCCGAAGGCTGGGCCGAGGACGAGCGCAACTGGGCGGTCATCACGGCAGCCACGAACGTCGTCGTCACCGCGAGCGAGCTCGAAGGACCGCCCGACATGGGCGGGGTGCTGCATCCCGATCGGGGCTCCGGCGCCCTCGAAAAGGCCTGGCACTATCTGCTCGGCGCGCTGAACAGCGGCTACATGTACTACGGCAAGTCGCTCGACATGGAACTGAAACCCGTCGTGGCCTGCAACGAGGCCGTGCAGCACGCCGAGAGCCTCCTCGCGGGGGCCAGCGAGACCACCGGCCCCACGGTCTGGCTGCCGCAGCGCTATCCCGACAACCCCGGCGGGCTCAATTTCGGCACGCTCTACCGCTACCAGCAGGTCACGCTCGGCCCCGAATTCTGGGTCTGGACGTTCGTGCACGATGTGTCCGGCCTGCGCTCCGTCGTGCTCAAGGTGCGCGAAGACCGCGACGGGCGCATTCCGCTCCAGGGCACCGACAACGAAACCTACGCCGGCGGTGCCGGCGTGGGCGCCTGGCGCGCCATCCCCATGACCGGCCGCGCGTTCCCGACCGGCAACGTGTTCGACGACCCCGAGATCGACTCGTCCATCCTGCCCGAGCGCATCGCCGACGTGTACTACGTTGAGGTCAACGACTACGACACGGTCATGCTCGACTACTACGTCGAGGCCACCGACGAACGCGGCAACGTGACGCGCTCGCCCATCCAGCACGTGTACGTCGGCGACGCCGAGGGCCCGCCGCCCGACCCCGCTGGCGTGCACTGGGTACCCGCCCGGCCCTGGGCGGGCGAGCCCGTGCAGGTCTACGCCCCGAGCGCCGGCATGCTCCACTGGGGCGTCAACGGCTGGCTGCTGCCGGCCGAAGAGTACTGGCCGGCGGGCACCGTGGCCTGGAGCGACGGCAAGTCCGTCGAAACCCCGCTGGCCGGCCCCGACGCCGACGGCATGTACGTCGCGACCATCGGGCCCTTCGCCGGCGAGCAGGTGGTGACGGCCGTCGACTTCGTCATCCACCGGGCCGACGGCGGCTGGGACAACAACAACGGTCAGGACTACCACATCGCCATTGCCGCCGAGCCGCCCGAACCGCCGCCCGAGGCCGGCCCCGAACCCGTTGCCGACGCCGGCGGACCGGTGGACGTCGCGGCCCCCGACACGGTGCAGCCCGTGGAGCCTGCGCCCGATGCCGCGGCGCCCGACGGGGGCGAGCCCGATTGTGCCTGCACAGCGCCCGACGGGGCCGACGCCGGCGTGGTCCCCGACGCGGGCGGTCCGCCGCCGAGCGACACGCCGGGCGGCGGCGACACGCCGTCCGCGCCCGACCTGGGCGGGGGCGACGGGGGGGCCGGCGACGCGGCGGGGCCCGCTCCCGACGCGCCGTTGGCCGACGCGGCGGCGCCCGACGGCGGCCCGGTGCTGCTCGAAAAGGGCAGCGACGGCTGCACCGCGGCCGCACGGTCCGGCGCCGGCTGGCTGCCGCTCCTCGCACTGGGCCTCGCATGGGCGTCGTGCCACGCGGCCCGCGCCCGCCAACGCCGTCGCGTTGGCGGCACCCGGGGGTAGTCGTGCGTTTTCGGTTCCGGAGGGGGCCCCGCATGCGTGCATCGCGTTCTTCAAGGCCGCCGCGCTTCGCGATTGCGGCCGTCGTGTCTCTCGGGCTCGGGCTCTGGCTGCGGGCGCTCGCGGCGCCGGCCGCCCTGCCCCCCGACGCCACCCCAGCGGCGCCCGTGGCCCCCGATGCCGGGCCCGCAGCGGCTACACCCGACGCCGGGCCCGCGGCGGCTACACCCGACGCCGGGCCCCCGGCGGCCGTCCCCGACCCCCGGGCCCCGGCGGCGGCGGGGGGGGGGGGGGGCGCCGCCCCCCCCCCCCCCCCCCCCCCCGGGGCCGCCCCCCCGGGCGGGGGC
>CAYRCM010000011.1:0-70847 GCA_964422715.1 uncultured Myxococcales bacterium
CGCCTCGCGGCCGGCGGCATCGGCCCGGGCCGGGCGCAACTGCGCATCGCGCTGCGGCACCGTGGCGCCGGGGGCAGGGCGCGCGTCGGGCCGTTCGCCACGGGAGGGGCCGGAACAGGCGCCGAGGGCGAGCAACAGCACGACGACCGGCCAGGGCCCGCCGCCGCACCCCGCAAGGCAAGAAACGCTTCTGGTTCTCGGAACATGTTTCACGGGCTGAGCCTCACAACTCCAGGCGCCGGGCAGGCGCAACTTGACCTGCGGGCCGTTCGAGCGCAGCTTGACGGCGTCGAGGAGGAGGAGCCCCGTGCGCAGACTGCTCGCCCTCATCGCGCTGCCGGTTTTCGCGGCGGCCTGCCCGCCGGCGGCCGTAGAGGTGTACCACTTCCGGCCCGCCGATGCTGCTGTTGCGCCGGCCCTTGCAACGGGCACGCCCGTCTTGCTGCTCGACATCTCGCTCGATCCGGAAACCACCTACGACGACGCGCGGGCGCGCGTGGGTGCCGAGCGCGTCGTGGGGTCCTTTCGCGCCATCCATCGCGCCGGCAGCGATTTTTCGCCCCTGCGCGGCGCCATCGAAGGCTACGCGCGCGAGCGCGGCGCCGACGTGGCCATCGTGACTTGCGCGCCCCGCGTCGTCGACGCGGCCTCGGCGCTCGTGTGTTCCGGCGTGCTTGCACGCCGTGGGTCCGCCCCCGGCGGCGCGGCGCCAGCGCCCTGACGCGTGCCGCCCGGTGTGCGTCGTGGCGCTGCCGTTCGGCCGCCACGGGTTTTTGCTCTGCCGCCGACCGGCGTCAGCCACCGAAGGAGGTACGCCATGTTTCCCCGTCTTTCGTTGCGGCGCAACCTCGCCACGGGACGCGCCGTTCCTCGCGTGTCCGCGCTTCTGGGCCTGAGCCTCGTCGTGCTGCTGGCCGCGACGGCCCGCTGCGGCGACGAGCCGTGGGGCCTCATCTCCACGGCCCAGGAAGTCCAGTTCGGCGCCGAGGCCCATCGCGAATTGCTCGCCGAGTATCCGCGTTGCACGGCATGCGACAGCATCGTCATCGCGGGCAGCAACTACACCGTGACGCAGTACGTGACCCGGCTTGGCCAGGACATGGCCTACATCGGCAACCCCGACCGCGGGGTGGCCGACGACCAGATTCCGAGTTGGACCTTCACCGTGGTCGACAGCGACGAGATCAACGCGTTCGCCATCCCCGGCGGCTTCGTCTACGTCACCACGTCGCTCCTCGGCATCATGGACAACAAGGCCGAGCTCGCCGGTGTGCTCGGGCACGAGGTGGGCCACGTCACGGGCTACCACGGCGTCAAGCGGATCGAACAGTTCATGGTGGTCAACAACCTGTCGTCGCTCATCTTCGGGGCCGACAGCAGCCTCACGGAGTGGGCCAACATCTTCGTAGCGGGCTACGACAACTTCGTGAGCAGCAAGGACGACGAGCGCGACGCCGACGAACGGGGCGTGCGGTACTCGTACGAGGATGGGTACAACCCGCTGAATTTGAACAGGTTCTTCGAGTACATCCAGCCCATGGTGGGCACCGACGCCATCTCGACCATCCTCTCGACGCATCCGGCCCCGAGCGAACGCATCGCCAATGTGCAGCGCCACGCGAAGGCGCTCGGCGTGACGAGCCTCAACGCGCCCAGTCTGATCGCCGACGACCCCGATGTGCCCTACGCCAGCGTGCGCAATGCCGTGGCCGGCCGCGCGTCGGCCCTGACCCTCGCCCGGAGCGGGGGCAACTTCGCGCGCCTGCCGGCCTGGGTGCAGGCCCTGACGCACGCCTGCCGCTTCGACCCGGCCTCGCGCGAACTCCACGCTGTACAGTAGCGGTCAGCCCGAGCGCCAGCAGCCCTTCAGCAGGTCGGCCATGCGCCGGACGCGCGCGGGGTCGACCGGCGCGAGAACGTGCCCGTCGACCTTCAGCCACGTGCCGACGATGGCCGCGTCGGCCAGCGCGCACAGACTGCGGGCGTTTTCGGGGGTGACCCCCGAACCCAGGATGACGGGGCGCTCGCCGGCCGCTGCGCGCACGACCTGGAGTCGCGCGAGGTCGACCGGCGCGCCGGTGCCGCTGCCGGAGACCACGACGGCGTCGGCGAGTCCCCGTTCGAAGGTGTCGCGCACGGCGCTCGACGGATCGCAGGGGACCAGCGGCTCGGCATGCTTCACGAGCACGTCGGCCCAAATGGCCACGGCCTCGGCGCCGATCTGTCGCCGGTAGCGCAGCGACTCGGCGGCTTCGCCTTCGATGAGCCCCTGGTCGGTAACGTACGCGCCCACGTGCACGTTGACGCGTACGAAGTCGAGACCGGCGGCGGCCGCGATGCCGATTGCGGCCAACGCATCGTTGCGCAGGCAGTTGACGCCCACCGGCAGCCCGAAGCGCTCGCGACAGGCCCGCCCCACGAGGCCGAGGAGCGCCACGGCGTGTGGCGGCGTGCGCGCGCCGGGGCCGCCCTTGATGAAAGGCTGGGAGCCGAAGTTCTCGACGAGCAGCGCGTCGACGCCGCCCGTAGCCAGCGCCTCGGCATCGGCCAGCGCGCGCCGTTCGACGAACGGGAAGTCACCGCCGGGGCGCTGGCGTGGGTCGCCGGGCAGCGGCTCGAGGTGGATCATGCCAACGAGGCCACGCACCATGGTCCAGTCTTTCCGCGGCCTTGCCGCACATTCGCGACATTCCCGAATCGTTCTGAAGGCCTACGCTTCGTGGGCACGCGCCAGGCGTTCGCGATAGGCCGCGGTGAGCTCGGCCAGCACCGCCGCCCGCCGGTCGTAGAGGCGTTTGAGCGGCCGCGCCGGACGGCGCGCCAGCGCGTAGGCCGTCAGCAGCGGCAGGGCAATGGTCGCGTCGGTGTAGGCCACCACGGTGTCGGGCAACTGGCTCGGGTCGACCTTGCCCCAGGAAACCGCCTCGGACGGCGTGGCCCCGCTGAGGCCCCCGGTGTCGGGCCGGGCGTCGGTGACTTGGAGAAAGTAGTCGTGACCTTTCTCTTCCAATCCGAGGACTTCCTGTATCTGCGGTTCGGTCTGCAGCAGGAAGTTCTTGGGGCTGCCGCCCCCCACGATGAAGGCCGCGCTACGGCCGCCGGAGCGCTTCGCCGCGTAGACGAACGCGGCGGTCTCGTTGACGTCGGCGTTGGGGTCGATGACGAGCCGGGAGCCCGTGAGGCTCATCGCGGCCACGTTCATGCCGATGGACGAGTCGCCCGGCGACGACGTGTACACGGGCACCCCGGCGCGGTAGCAGGCCCCGAGCAGGCAGCGATGCGTGGCGCCGAGCAGGCGCTCGCGCTCGGCCAGGTAGCGCCCGAGGTGGTGGTGGAATTCGGCGGACGACATGGAGCGCTGGAACTCGGGCGCGCCTATCGTTTCGCGCACGAAGCGGTCGGTGTCGTACAACACCCGGTCATCGAAGAAGATATCGTAGATGCGCACGACGCCGGCGGACCGCAGTTCGACGTCGGAAACGAACGGCGTGCCCTCGTGCAGCGAGAGGCCGAGACCGAAGTGGATGTCGTGGTACAGGTTGGCGCCCGTCGAGACGATCCAGTCGACGAAGCCCGCCTCGATGAGCGGGATCAGGCAGGAGAGGCCGTAGCCTGCCGGCGTCAGTGCGCCCGTGAGCGAGAGGGCCACGGTAACGTCGCTTGCGAGCATTTTTGTCGTAAATAGTTGAGCTGCCTCGCGAAGTCGTGCCGCGTTGTAGGCACTGAACGTCTGGTCGATCAGATCGGCGGCGCTCACGTCGCCAGCGAGGGCCTGAGGCCGGATCGTTCTGCCCTTCAAGTAATTGTTCTTGTGAGACAATTCGTTTCTCCTGGGGGCTTCCGGGGGCAACCGGGGGTGCGTCCAAGGGCGCGGGGACCGCGGGTGCTGGCCGTTCGCGGGGCGCCCCACCCCAAAAAACGGCTGGAAAAACGTCTAAAAAAAGGTTTGATCGCGCACGCCCCAGGGGAAGCCCCGGTCGTCCGGGCCGCCCGCGGGGCAGCGCATCTTTGGCACTTCGCACGCGAGCGCGCCGCGTCACGGCCAACCGCGCCGAGCGTTCTGCCCTCTCGGCGTTATGCGGGAATCGCTTGCGTTGTGCAACGAGCATCGTGCGTGTGATATATCATGCGCTCTTGTTCACGCGCGACGGATGTACAGTACAATCCGTCGAGACAACAGGAGAGGAAGATGGGGAGCCAGAAGGGCCGTCAGAAAACCGTCGTTGAAGGGGTCATCACCCCCACGGAGTGGAACGAAGACGACGAGGTCGTCGGCATCGCCCTCTACACCGACGACGAAGAGGAGTACCAGGTCGAACTGAGCGGCCGCGGGCGCGTGCTTCTCGACTTCCTCGACGAGCGGGTCGAACTGCGTGGCTCCGTGCGTTCGGGCGCCGACGGGGCGCACGTGTTCGATGTCGAAGACTTCGAAGTCCTGGGCGACGAGGACGAAGAAGAAGAAGAAGGCGACGACGAAGACTTCGATGACGACGACGACGACGACTTCGACGACGAAGACCTCGACGACGACTTCGACGAAGATCTCGACGAAGACCTCGACGAAGACGAACTCGATGAAGAGGAAGACGTCGACGAAGAAGCCCACGACGAAGAGGCCGGGGGCGACGACGCGTTCGACGAAGACGAGGGCCGGCGTCCGCGCGGTCGGCGCGGCCGGCGTTAGGGGGCCGATCGCGCGGCGCCAGGTGTGACCGTGCCAGAGAGGCACGCTGCTTCACCTCGCACGCGCGCTTTCGAGTCGCCCGCGGATGGGCCGCGGGCGGAGCGTGAACCGCTCTGTGGGGCCGCGATACGCGGTCCCGGACACGAGGAGCGACCAGAATGGAGCGTTCGTCCGAAGACGTGCTGGAGCCTCCGGGGGGTCCTCGACCGGTCCTTTCCGAAGTCGAGTCTGAGGTCCCCCTGGCGAGCGCGCCGCCCCCGTGTGGGGCTCCGGCGCATGTCTACCCCATTCGTCTGCTCAAACGTGCATTCGTCGTTGGTCCGCAGGCATCGGCATTCCGGCAGCGTTTCTTTCCCGGAGTGTCCGACGCGCACTGGAACGATTGGCGCTGGCAGCTGCGCAACCGCATCCAGGATCCCGCGCAACTTTCCGACTTCATCCGGCTTTCCCCCGCCGAACTTGCGGCCATCGAGCGGCGCAAGGGCTGCCTGCCCCTCGGCATCACGCCCTACTACGCGAGTCTCGTGCACCCCGACGACGACCTCCAGCCGTTGCGCCGCACCGTGGTCCCGGTGGCCCAGGAAGACGTGCTGTCGCCGGGCGAGAGCGTCGATCCGCTGAACGAGCGTGCGGACAGCCCGGTGCCCGGGCTCGTCCACCGCTACCCCGATCGCGTGCTGTTCCTCGCGACCGAGAACTGCTCGACGTTCTGCCGCTATTGCACGCGTTCGCGCATGGTCGGGCACGACGACGCCTACCGCCCCGACCCCGAACGCTGGCAGCGCGCCATTGCCTACATCCAGGCCACCCCCGCGGTGCGCGACGTTCTGATTTCGGGCGGCGACCCGCTCACGATGTCCGACGAGCGCCTCGAATGGCTGCTGTCGCGACTGCGGGCCATCGAACACGTTGAAATGATCCGCATCGGCACCAAGGTGCCGGCCGTGCTGCCGCAGCGCATCACGCCCGAACTGGTGCGCATGCTGCGGCGCTTCCACCCCGTGTGGATGAGCCTGCACTTCACGCATCCCGACGAACTCACACCCGAGACGGCGCTCGCCTGCGAACGCCTGGCCGACGCGGGCCTGCCGCTCGGGAGCCACACCGTGTTGCTGAAGGGCATCAACGACGACGTGCAGACGTTGCGCCGGCTCATGCTGGGGCTCGTGAAGCTGCGCGTGCGGCCGTACTACCTCTTCCAGTGCGACCCCGTGCCGGGCTCGCTGCACTTCCGTACTCCCGTTTCGCGCGGTCTCGAGCTGCTCGACCAGCTGCGTGGCCACATCTCGGGCTACGCGGTGCCGAACTACGTCATCGACGCCCCCGGGGGCGGCGGCAAGATCCGACTGCTGCCCGACGCGGTGCTCGGCCGCGACGGCGACGACCTGTTGCTGCGCAACTATGCCGGCCACGTGCACCGCTACCCCGACCCGGGCGGCACCGTGGGGCTCATGCCGCGTCAGCCGTCGCCCGCCTCGTTCGGGAGCGACGAGGTCCATTGATGCTCATCGGACTCACGTACGACCTGCGCCAGGCCTACCTGGCGCAGGGTTTCGGCGCCGAAGAGACCGCCGAGTTCGACAAGCCCGAGACCATCGCTGCCCTGCGCGAGGCGTTGCAGGCACTCGGGCACCGCACCGACGACATCGGCAACGTCTACGAGCTCGTCGGCCGGCTCGCGGCCGGCGAGCGCTGGGACCTCGTCTTCAACATCGCCGAGGGGCTCTACGGGTACGGGCGCGAAGCCCTCGTGCCCGCGCTGCTCGACGCCTACCGCATTCCGTACACGTTCTCCGACCCCGCCGTGCTCGCCGTGGCCCTGCACAAGGGCCTCACGAAGCGGGTCGTGCGCGACGCGGGGCTGCCTACGCCGCCGTTCGTCGTGCTCGAATCCGCCGCGGCGGCCGCTCAGGTCGACCTGCCGTTCCCGCTGTTTGCAAAGCCCGTCGCCGAGGGCACGAGCAAGGGCATCGGTGCCGCTTCGCGCGTCAGCGACCTCCAGTCCCTCGCCAGCGTGTGCCAGGCGCTCCTCGACGCGCACCACCAGCCCGTGCTGGTCGAGGGCTACCTGCCGGGGCGCGAGTTCACCGTCGGCATTCTCGGGGCAGGCGACACGGCCCGGGTCCTCGGCGTCATGGAAGTGCTCATCCACACGCCGGCCGAAGGCGAGGTGTACGGCTACCAGACCAAAGAGCAGTACCTCGACCGCGTGCAGTACCGCCTCGCCGCCGACCCCGAAGCCCGGCAGGCCGCCGACGTTGCACTTGCCGCATGGCGCTGCCTCGGCTGCCGCGACGCCGGCCGCGTCGACCTCCGCAGCGACGGCGCCGGGCGGCCGCACTTCATCGAGGTCAATCCGCTCGCCGGACTCAACCCGGTGCACTCCGACCTGCCCATTCTGTGCCGGCTGCTCGGCCGCGAATACCTGAGCCTCATCCGGGACATCGTCGACGCAGCGGCCGCGCGCGTCGCCGAACTCCCGCCGGGGCGCTTCCCGGGCGCGGTGGCCTCGCGCGGCGCGGCCGCCCTTGCGCCCCAATCTGAGCAACCGTGATGCGCGTCACCGTGTTGCACGGCCATGTGCCGCCCGATGCGCCCCCCGACGAACAGGACGTGCTCCACGAGGCGGCCGCCGTGCTGGCCGCGCTCCAGGGGCTCGGCCACGACGCCTGCACCTTGCCGCTCACCCTCGACCTCGCCGCTGGCGCGGCGGCCCTCCAGGCTCAGAGGCCCGACGTGGTCTTCAACCTCGTCGAATCCCTGGCCGGTATGGGGCGGCTCATCCACCTTGCGCCGGCCCTGCTCGACGGACTGAAACTGCGGTACACCGGGGCGTCCACCGAGGCCATCTTCCTCACGTCCAACAAACTGCTGGCCAAGCGCTGGCTCTTGGCACACGACATCGACACCCCGGCCTGGCTTGCGGCGGGCGACCTCGCAGCCGGCGCACCCGCGTTCCCGGGGCCCTACATCGTGAAGTCGGTCTGGGAACACGCCTCCATCGGCCTCGACGAAGACAGCGTCGTTTCGTGCCCCGATGCGCTGGCTGCCACCCTGGCGCGCAAGGCCCGCACACTGGGGGGCGAGTGGTTCGCCGAGGCGTTCATCGCCGGCCGCGAATTCAACCTGGCGCTGCTCGCCGGTCCGTCGGGTCCCGTCGTGCTGCCGGCGGCCGAGATGACCTTCCCGGGTTTCGAGGCCGACCGGCCCCGCATCGTCGGCTACCGCGCCAAGTGGCACGAAGACACCTTCGAATACCGACACACGCAGCGTACGTTCGACTTCGCCTCGGCCGACGCTCCGCTCATCGCGCGCCTCGAGCAAGTGGCGCGCCGCTGCTGGGCGGCCTTCGGGTTGCGCGGCTACGCCCGCGTCGACTTTCGGGTCGACGCCGCCGGCCGGCCTTGGGTGCTCGAGGTCAACGTCAACCCCTGCATCGCACCCGACAGCGGCTTCGTGGCCGCCGCCGCGCGGGCCGGCCTGACGCCCGAAGACGCCGTGGCCCGCATCCTGGCCGATGTGCCGCCGGCCCCTCCCACGCCGGGACCGTCCCCGGCCCACTGAACGAGGCTCAGCACTTTCTATGGTGTCCGAATCGCCTGCTGACTCTGCGCGTCCGACCCTCGCCGACATCACGTTCCGCCACACGCCGCGCGACGGCGACCTCGATGCGGTGCGGGCCATCACCGAGAGCGCCGGGTTTTTCACCCCGGCCGAGGTCGACGTCGCGGTCGAACTCGTTGGCGAACACCTTGCGCGCGGGCCGGCCTCGGGCTACTTCTTCTGCTTCGCCGAATGGGGCGGCCAGGTCATCGGCTACACGTGCTACGGTCCCGTGCCCGCCACCGTCGAGAGCTACGACCTCTACTGGATCGCCGTGCACGCGCGCCATCGGGGCCTCGGCCTCGGCCGGCACCTCATGGATCTTGCCGAGCGCGCCATCCGCGAGGCGGGCGGCCGCCAGGTCTGGGTCGAGACCTCGTCACGGCCCTTGTACGTGCCGACGCGTGCCTTCTACGAGCGCTGCGGCTACGCGATCGTCGCCGAACTGCCGCGCTACTACGCCCCCGATGACAACAAAGTCATCTTTCTGAAGGCGCTTGCGTAGCCCGCTCCCCCACGGCCCGCGCCAGCGTCCCCGCAGGTGCGTCGCGCGGCGACGCTGACGTCACGAGACGTGCGCTTCCGGTGGCGGTTGCCGTCCGCTACAATGCAGCGGTCGGGTCTGTGGCGCGACGGCCGCCCCGGCCGCGCGTTCCCCTCGAACGCGCACACCGGGGCAGCGGCAGAGCACCCTCATCTTGGAGGGTGGCAGGAGGGGGTCATGGCGGGGGGCTACGCAGGCAAGATCCTCCAGATCGACCTGAGCCACGGCGAGTTTCAGGACGTCGCCGTCGATGAAGACACGCTGCGCAAGTTTCTGGGCGGCGGTGGGCTTGCCGCTCACCTGTTCCTCGAACGCTTCGACGTCCACGTCGACCCGCTCTCGCCCGCAAACCCGCTCATGATCCTCGCCGGCCCGCTCGTCGGCACCGGCCTGCCCGGCACGTCGCGCTTCGCGGTGTGCGCGCGCTCGCCGCTGACGGGCATCTGGGGCATGGGCACGTGCGGGGGCACCTTCGGCCCGGCGCTCAAGGGCGCGGGTTTCGACGGCGTCATCCTGACCGGGCGCGCCGCGGCACCGGTGCACCTCGTGCTCCACGAGGGCGCTGCCGAACTCCGCCCGGCGACCGATCTGTGGGGGCGCGACAGCTACGAAGTCACGCGCCACGTCCTGCAGTCGACCGACCCGGCTCTCGGGGCCGGCACGGCGGTGCTCGCCATCGGCGTTGCAGGCGAACACCAGGTGGCCTTTGCCTCCGTCGTCAACGACGGCAGCCACTTCGTCGGTCGCACCGGCATGGGCGCCGTCATGGGCAGCAAGAATCTCAAACTCGTCACCGCCAAGGGGCGCAAGCGGCCCCCGATCGGCGGCGATCCCGAGGCGTTCAAGGCGCTGCAGCAGCGGCTGACGCGCCAGGCCCGCGACGCCATGACCGCCCAGTCGCTGCGCTCCATGGGCACCGATGCCGGCATGGATCTCGGGGTCATGACGGGCGACGTCCCGGTTCGCAACTGGGGCGTGGGCGACAGCTTCGAGCTCGCCCAGTCGCTCGGCGGGCCGGCACTCACCGAGAACCATCTCGTGCGCGCCCACGCCTGCCGCCACTGCCCCATCGCGTGCAAGCGCGTCGTGCGGCCCGTCCTTGGCGCCGGGCCCTACCGTGACGACGAGGGCCCCGGGCCCGAATACGAGACGTGCGGTGCCTTCGGCACGCTCGTCGTCAACCCCAATCTTGCCGACGTCATTCGGGCCAACGAACTCTGCAACCGCCTCGGCATGGACACCATCACGTGCGGCGCCACTATCGCCTGGGCCATGGAATGTCGCGAGCACGGGCTGCTCACGGCCGAGCAGGTCGACGGTCTGCCGCTCGACTGGGGCCGCATGGACACGGTCCTCGACCTCCTCCCGCGCATCGCGCGCCGCGAGGGGGTGGGCGATTTCCTGGCCCAGGGCAGCCGCGCCGCGGCGCGGGCCCTCGGGCCCGAGGCCGAGCGGTTCCTGACCGACGTGAAGGGGCTCGAAGCCCCCATGCACGACCCGCGCGGTTTCCACGGCATGGGCCTCGGCTACGCCATGAGCAACCGGGGCGCCTGCCACTTGCAGCATCTCGACCTCTACGTCGAGCAGGGCATGCAGATCTACACCGATGCCGGGCTCGAAGAGAGCTACGTCGGGCCCACGAGCGAGGGCAAGGCGCGCATGAACCTGCTCGCCGAAAACCTCGGTGTGCCCGCCGGCTCGGCCTGCCTGTGCGTGTTCGTGCTCGGCACTATGAGCGCCACCGATTTCGCCGACACGATCCGGCTCACCACCGGTTGGCAAGACTACGACCTGCCGGCGCTCATGGACACGGGGGCGCGCATCTGGCTGTTGCAGCGCGGGGTCAACAACCTGCTCGGGGTGCGCGCGGTCGACGACCGGCTGCCCGAGCGCATGCTGACGGCCCTCAGCGACGGCATCGTGACCGACTCGGTCCCCGACATCGAACGCATGAAACGCGAATACTACGCCCTGCGCGGACTCGACGCGCAGGGCATTCCGACCCCCGAAGTGTTGGTCGCGGCCGGCCTTGCGCCTTTGTCTGAGCGGCTGCAGTCCTTGCGGGGCGGGTGGATGGGAGAACGGACACCATGAGAAAGTGGATCGCGGTCGTCTGGGTTCTTGGGCTGGGCGTCGTCGCCACGGCTTGCGGCGGGGGCGGCAGCTCCGGACCCGCGGGGGCGTGCGAAACCCGCGCCGACTGCCCCGACGGGCTCGCCTGCATCGACGGTCGTTGTCAGAGCGAAGTGCCCGGGCCCGATGCCACCGGGCCCGACGCGCAGCCCGACGCAGGCGCGGGCGACACGGCAGCCCCCGACAACGGCGGGCCCAAGCCCGATCTCAACCCGGACACGCCCGGGCCCGACGGCACGCTGCCCCCCGACCAGGCAGGGGGCGACAGCACCGTTCTGCCCGACGCGGGGACCGGCGACACCCTCGTGCCGCCCGATGGTGGCAGTGGCGATACGGCCGTCCCCGATGCCCCCGCGGAGCTCGTTCCACCGCCGGATAGCGTCGTGGGTCCCGATGGCGGCGACACGCAACTCCCCGATGGCGGGCCGGGGCCCGATCTCTTCCCCGACAGCGGCGACAAGCCCGACCAGGTGGCCCCGCCCGATGGGCTCGGCGACACGGGGCTCGGCGACAGCACGCCGCCGGACGGCTGGCTGCCCCCTGAGGACACGACCCCCGGCGACACGGTGATCCCGCCCAACAACCGCCTCTGGCTCAACGAATTCTCCGCCTGCATGGGCGAAACGGCCGAGGGGGTCATCGAGATCGCAGCCGAGACGGTCGCCATCGACAGCATCACGTTCGACATCAGCTTCGACCCATCGGCCCTCGAATTCGTGTCATGCGAGCCGGGCGACCTCGACCCGGGCTGGCTCATGTTCAACTGCAACGTCAACGAGCCGGGCAACATCCGCGGCGGCGGCTTCGTGCTGCCGGCCGACGCTCTGCCTCCGGGCGCGACCGGGGCCTTCATCCGGCTGCACTTCAACGTGCTGTGTGTCGGCTGCGCGGCCGGCGAAGCCTTCCCGCTCGATTTCGTGCGCCTGCAAGACGACCTGCTCGGCTTCGAGGGCACGGGGGCCGACTTCGTCTACTGCCCCTGATCGTCCCCCGAACGGCCTCCGCTCCTTCCCCAGACTGCGCCCGAAGGTTGCCGCGGCCCCGCGCCGCGGTTGCGGTGGTACGGGCGGCTACGTCCCCCCTGGGGATACCGCCCCGGCGGCCGCCGTCCCCGTGGCCGGTGCACTTCAAGGCCTGACTCGCGAACGCGCCGTGGGACGGCTTGGCCGCCGTTCGACGGCAACCAAGCATCGGCTGGCGGCAGTGCCCCTGGCTGGAGAGGGCCCAGTTGGAGTTCGCGCGGGTGGCTGCAGTTCTGAGTGGCTGGACGGGCAGAGGGCCGAGCAGAGGGGAGGGGGGCAGGAAAGCGGCGGGGCGGCCCCAGGTCGGGCCGCCCGCGCGCGGGGCGCTGACTACGGCCCGGCCGTGACGCAGCGCACCTGGAGCAGGAAGGCCTTGCTCATGCCCTTCAGAATGGACGACACGAGGCCCATCTCGACCGCCATGACGGTGTCGGCCGTGAACGTCGTGGACGACCAGAAGCCCGCCATGGACAGCGTGACCGGGAACGCCTCGGGGTCGGTGCTGGGCATGAAGCGCGACGTGTCGACGATGCTGAAGATCTCGAAGGCGTTCGGCAGCCGCCAGTCGCTGATGGTGCCAAACACGAGGTTCTCACAGCGCGCCATGGCCTGGGCCCACGTGAAGCCCTGGGCGTTGAACGGGCCTTCCCAGATGAGGCCGGTGCGGTTGTCGAAGATGAGGGACTGGCCCGGAAGCGGCTCGGCGCGGTAGTAGCGCTGGGTCGGGAAGCCAAGCGTGGGCAGGTCGGCCACGCAGAGCGCGGCCAACTCGTTCTGGCCGCCGATGACGTCGGCTTCGCCCAGGACGAAGGACACACGCCAGCCCGTGACGGCGGCGCCAAGACCGATGGCACTACCCGCCCAGAACTCCTCGGCCGGCAGGTCGGGGAACTCGCTGAGCACGGCCAGGTCTTCGCCATAGCTGATGATGGACGTGAGTTCGAACAGGTCGGCAAGCCGCCAGTTGGCGTAGCCGCCGTAGCCACTGAGGCCCCGGCAGTAGTCGAGCGCCTCCATCCAAGTGAGGTCGTACTCGAACGTCTTGGCGTAGACCGCACCCGTGAAGTTGTCGCTCACCACCGGGTTGCCATCGGGACCGACGGCCTCGGTGAATCGCCCGTCGGACCAGAGCGGCACGAGCAGGTCGGCGCCGTACTGCGCGTCCTGGCCACAAACCGCGACCATGCCGCAGCCCGAACCGCCAGCCGTGCCGGGGCAGGCAATTTCGGCGCCCGCGGCGTTGTAGCACACCATTTGCCCGGTGTCGGGCACCCAGCGGAAGTCGAACTGGCCGGGGTTGCACGGGAAGTCGGTGCCGCAGCCGGCCGGGGCCTCGGGCAGCGGGCCTTCGCCAATCGGTTCCCAGGTGAACCCGTCGGGCAGCGGGTAGCCGACGATGATGCAGTCGCCGTCCTGACATTCGCCGAAGCCGAAGGAGCAGGCCGTGCCGTCGGGGAAGGGCACGCCGCACCCGCCGTCGGTCGGGTCGCACACGTCGTCGGTGCACACGTTGCTGTCGTCGACGCAGACGACCGGGTCGCCGGCCATCACGATGCCGCCGTTGCAGAACTCGGCTCCGTCGCAGAGGTCGGCGTCGGGCACGAGCGTACCGTCGGCCACCGCAACTCCGCAGGCCCCGGTGTCGGCCACGCATTGGTCGGTGGTGCAGGGGTTGCCGTCGTCGGGGCAGACGACCGCGACGCCCGCGCACGCGCCGGCCGTGCACACGTCGTTGGTGGTGCAGGGCACGTCGTCGTCGCACACCGTGCCGTTCGGCGCCAGCATGCCGCAGGTGCCGTCGGCCGGGTCGCAGACGTCGGTGGTGCAGGCGTCACCGTCGTCGGGGCAGGCCACCGGGTCGCCGTCGACG
Source organism: uncultured Myxococcales bacterium (assembly GCA_964422715.1). GTDB lineage: Bacteria > Myxococcota_A > UBA9042 > PWKZ01 > CAYRCM01 > CAYRCM01. The sequence continues at coordinate 13,857 of CAYRCM010000011.1, forward strand.
ACTTGGCCGGCCTGGCAGATCTCGGTGCCGTCGCAGAGGTCGGTGTCGGGCACTTCGGAGCCGTCGGTGAGCGGCTGGCCGCAATCGCCGGTGGCCACGACGCACACGTCGCTCGTGCACGGATTGCCGTCGTCGGGGCAGGTGCGCTCGATGCCGCCGCACTGACCGGCGGTGCACTGATCCTGGGTGGTGCAGGGCTGGCCGTCGTCGCAGACCGTGCCGTTGGCGGCCGGCAGATCGCAGAGACCGGTGGTCGGGTTGCAGACCGTCTGGTAGCAGGTGCCGGCCTGGCCGGAGCAGTCGACCGACGTACCGGCCACGCAGACGCCGGCCTGGCAGGTTTCGAGGCCGTCGCAGAGGTTGGCGTTGGCGCAGGGCGTGCCATCGGGCACCGGCAGGTCGCAGAGCCCCGTGCCCGGGTTGCAAACTTTCTGCAGGCACTGCTCGGTGACGTCGTCGCACGTGATCGCCACCTCGCCGACGCAGTCGCCCTCGGCGGTGCAAGTGTCGTCGGTGGTGCAGAGGTCGGAGTCGTCACACGCGCCGACGCGCGGCGTGTGGCGCACTTGGCCCGTCAGGCGGTCGCAAGAGTCGATGGTGCACTGGTTGCCGTCGTCGGGGTCGGTCGTCTGGGTCGGCATGCAGGTGTGGTCTTCGGCGCACTGGTCACCCTGGGTGCAGGCGTCGCCGTCGTCGCAGACGGTGCCCGCCGGGATCCAGACCGGGACGCAGCCCGTGCCGTCGACGCAGGAAACCGAACTCGCGCAGGGAGGCAGATCGCACACGACGCGCGGGCCGCCGACGCAGGAACCGAGCGAGCAATGGTCGTCGGTGGTGCAGGGCTCACCGTCGTCGCACTGGCCTTCGTTCAGCAGTTCGTGGACCACCTCGCCCTTGACGCAGCGGTCGCGGGTGCAGGGGTTGTCGTCGCTCAGGTCGAGCGGCTCGCCCTGCACGCACTGGCCGGCCTGGCAGGTGTCCTGCTCGTTGCAGGCGTTGGGGTCGAGTTCGCAGAACGTGCCGTCGGCGAGTTGCGTGTTGCCGCAAACCGGGTCGCCGTCGGTGCATTCGCACGAGTCGCTCGTGCAGGCGTTGCCGTCGTCGCAGGGGTCGCCTTCGCCGAGGCACTGGATGCCGTATTCGTTGCAGCCGGGGTCGCCGGGGGCGCAGGCCGTGCAGCGGTCGCCCGTGCTGCAGCAATCGCCGTCGCTGCAGAGCGTGCCGGCTTCGCGAGCCTGGCAGAACACGCCCGTGGCCGGGTCGCAGCCACACTGGAGGCAGGCTTCGTTCGGCAGCTCGATGGCCACCCCGTCCTTGCATTCGCCGTCGGCGTTGCACTTCTCGCCGGTGGTGCAGAGGTTGCCGTCCTCACACGCGACATCGGGCGTCAGCTGGAAGTCGCAGAAGCCGTCGGCACCGCAGCTGTCGGCCGTGCAGGGGTCGTTGTCGTTGCAGTCGGTGTCGAGGGTGCACGGCACGCCCGCGTCGGGCGAGGGGACATCCTGCTGGACGTCGTCGTTGCCCCGGTTGCTCGAGCCACCGCAGGAGAAGGTGCCCGCGACGACGAAGGTCAACAGACACCCGAGGAGGGGGAGAGGCTTCAATGTCCAACTCATGCGAAATGCTCCATTTTTTTCGGAACGAAGAGCCCGCCATCCAAACGCGGCAGAGGATACCATGCGGGCACGGCCGGAACAAGCTTTGCCGTCCGGGTTGTTGCGTCGGCCGCGCCAGACGAGGCGCGACGCGGCCCTGCCCGCGCAACCTGGGGTGCCGCGGCGGCGACTTTCGCAACCGACCCGGCGCGGCTATGTTGGTGTCCCCCGGGGCCACGGCCGGTCGGCGGGGCCGGCCGCGCGGCTCCCGTGCGGGCGTGTCGGGGGGGGAGGCGGCATGGCCGATCGCTACGATGTCGTCGTCGTCGGTGCGGGGCTCGTCGGTCTGGCCACGGCACTGGCCCTCGTGCAGACCACGCGGCGCCGCGTGCTCGTGCTCGAAGCCGAGCAGCGCGTCGCGGCCCACCAGAGCGGCCACAACAGCGGCGTCATCCACGCGGGGCTCTACTACCGGCCCGACTCCGAGAAGGCCCGGCTGTGCGCCGCGGGCCGCGCGGCCCTCTATCGCTTCGCCGCCGAGCACGGCATTGCGCACGAGCGCTGCGGCAAACTGGTCGTCGCGACCCACGCGGGAGAGCGCCCCGCGCTCGCCGAGCTGCGGCGCCGGGCGCAGGCAAACGGGCTCTCCGGCGTGCGGGAGTTGTCCGAGGCCGAACTGCGCGAGGTCGAGCCGCACGCCCACGGGGTGGCGGCCCTCCACGTTCCGGAGACGGGCATCATCGACTACCGCGAGGTCGCGGCCACGGTCGCGGGGCTCGTCGTCGCGGGCGGCGCCGAATTGCGCCTCGGGGCGCGCCTCGTCGGCGTCGAGCGCCGTCCCGCCGGCCTCGTGCTCGAAACGAGCCAGGGCGCGGTGTCGGCCGACAATCTCATCAACTGCGCGGGGTTGCAGAGCGATCGGGTGGCGCGGCGCTGCGGCCTGCGGCCGCCCGTGCGCATCGTCCCCTTTCGTGGCGAGTACTACGCGCTCGCCGACCGCGGGCTCTTGCGAAACCTCATCTACCCCGTGCCCGACCCCCGCTTCCCGTTTCTCGGCGTGCATTTCACGCGGCTCGTCGGTGGGGGCTTCGAAGCCGGGCCCAATGCCGTGCTGGCCGGCCGGCGCCACGGCTACGAGCGGGGCCGCCCGTCGCTGCGCGACTGTGCCTCGTGGTGCTGCTACCCCGGCTTCTGGCGCATGGCCTGGCGCTTCCGCCGGGTGGGGCTCTACGAACTCTACCGTTCGCGCAGCAAGCGCGCGTTTCTCCGGTCGCTGCAGAAACTCGTCCCCGCCGTTCAGGAAGCCGACCTGCGGCCGGGCGGAGCGGGGGTGCGCGCCCAGGCCCTCGACCGCCAGGGGCAGTTGGTGGACGACTTCCTCATCGTGCGCGCCGCGCGCATGGTCCACGTGCTGAACGCGCCGTCGCCGGCCGCCACGGCATCGCTCGCCATCGGGCGCGTCATTGCCGCCGGGGCGGTGCGCGATTTCGGCTGGTAGGGTGTTGGGGGCCGAGGCGGCCGGCGCCGTGCCCCGCCGGTTTCACTGACTGCAGATGAGATTGCCCGCGGCATCGTACAGTTCGAGCAGTTCGTCGTCGCCGCTCAGTTCTCCCACGAAGTCGCCCTGCACGAACAGCCCCTGGCCGCCCGCGGGCCCGACGAGCCGGGCGCGGAACGCGTTGACGCTCGCCGCGACGTACAGCGTGCCCCCCGCCGGCAGGACGGTGCCTGGCCGGAACGGGTAGCTGACCGCGCCCCAGAGTTCGTAGCCCGTCATGTCGACCGCGAAGCCGTTCGGGTTGAAGATCTGCACGTACGCTTCGGCGGGGTCGCCGGACAGGGGCTGCGATTCGACGACGCCGAATTCGAGCAGCGCCGGCGGCTCGGCCGCGGGCAGCGTGCCGCTCGCCGGTGTGCCCTGCCACAGTTCGACGAGCAGCAGCAGGTCGCTGCTCGACGCGACGTTGTTGGCGAAGTAGATGGCGAGCACGTTGCCGGTGGCCGTCAGGTTGAGCCCCGTCGTGGCGAACGACGCGTTTTCGAACACGACGGCGGCGCTGTCGTCGTGCAGCGTTGCGGCCCCGTTCCAGGCCGGAGTACCCGTGTAGTTGCGGCGCGTCACTTCTTGGCCGTTGATGTAGGCCACAAAGCCGTCGTCGTACTTGGCGCGCAGCGTGAGCGTGGTCACCGCGGCGGGGTCGGGCACGTCGAAGCGGATGCGGGTCAGGACGGCCGTTGCCCCGGGGTGGACGTCGCGCGGCACGACCGTGGTGCGCAGCAGCGTCGTGTAGCCGGGCGGCGCCGTGTCGTAGCCGATGCCCATGGGGCCCTCGGGCCAGGCCGAATCGTCGAAGCCGCGGGCCGTCCACGAGGTGCCCAGGCTGTCGTCGCCGGGCAGGAAATACCGCGCGGAGACGGCCCCCGGGTCGCCCGAGAGCAGGATGCGGCCCGTGGCGCCCTCCTCGGGGCACATGCCGTACATGTAGGCGCGCCGCGGGATGAGGAATTGCTGTTCGAGGACGTCGATGGCCTGTTCCATCGTCTGCGGCGTGCCCCAGGTCGTCCAGAGCGCGTAGTCGCGGGCGGCGTCGGGGCCCATGAGCGCATACAACTCGCCGATGCGCTGCTCGAAGTGGGCTTCTTCGGGCGGGGTGCCCGGCGGCTGCAGCAGCTGGTCCATGAGCGTGCGCACGCGCCGCGTGTACATCTGCTGGAATTCGGGCAGCGCAAAGAGCCGCGCCGGCAGGATGGAGTTGCCGCCGACGTAGAGCGGGTTCTGTGGGAACATGCGGTCGTCGTAATAGTAGTACTGCGTCGTCCAGTTGTGCCCGAACGAGAGGTCGACGTCCCACGGCATGTACCACCACTCGCCGGTGCCTTCGGTGTCGCGGTAGGCGTAGTAGTTCTTGTGGCAGCAGTCGGTCGTGGCCGTGAGCGTCATGGCGGCGTGGAAGTTGACCATCGCCGGGATATTCACGTTGTCGTACAGATAGTTGCGCAAAGCCTCGCCGCTGAGCGCATTGAGGTTGTTGATGAGCGTCTGCAAGTCGGACTTGTCTTCGAAGCGGCGCGTCTTCTTCTCGGCGTTCGAGACCGAGACGAGGCTGTCGTACATCTTGTAGAGCGCACCGGTCTTGGGCCGGCCGATGCGTTCGAGCCATTCGTCGCTCGGGTCTTCACAGAAGTCGTAGAGCGCCCAGAACTGGCCGTTGAGCTCGACGCGCAGGGGGAACGCGATGTGGTAGTCGGCCTGCGCGTCGCGATAGATCTCGTAGGCCATCGTGTTGCGCACCTTGGCCTTGTCGCCGTAGTTCGAGAGCAGGTTGATGTCGCGCATCCGCGCGAGACCCTGCTGCAGCCGGAATTTGTGGTCGGCCGGAAACTCGAGGTTGTAGCTCTTCTTCGGGAAGCCCTGGCTCGACTGGCCGTGCCGGTCGGCGTGCACGTTGTCGTAGAATTCCTCGCCATAGAAGAGCGACGTGCTGGTGCCGGCGTAGGTGGTGGCCGCGGCCGGGTTTTCGATGAACCAGTGGAACACGCTGAGATCGCTCTCGATGCGTGCGTCGCGCACGATGCCGCCGTAGTACTGCTCGGATTCGGCGGGCACGTCGTAGACCGGGGCACGGGCGCGGTTGCCGGCAACGTCGAGCGCCACGACGTACCAGCGCAGCATCTGCCCGCCCGTGGCCGTGGCCGCTGCCGGAATGCTCGCCGTGTACACGCCGTCGCCGCCGGCCTGGTCGGGATGCACGCCGTCGTCGACCATGGCGAGCGTGGTCTCGGCGCCGTACATGACCCGGTACGTGAGCGTGACCTCGGTGACGGGTCCGGCCATCGCCAGGATGCGCGCCTCGATGGGCAGGTCGCCGCCCGGCTCGACGACGACGTTGCGGGTCACCGAGGCAATGCGTAGCCCGAGATTGTCGAGCCCGGGGCCGTTCGCGGCACCCGGGGTGGGCCGCAGGAAATAGGCGCGCCGGTCGGCTTCGATCCAGGTGCGCTCACCGACGAGCGCCGGCGCGACGAGGAAGGTGTCGTCGTCGGCCGCCGCGTTGAGGCCGTGGATGGCCAGGACGTTCGGGCCGAGTTGCAGGAAGCCGCGCGCCCCGGCCAGGTCGAATTCGGCCCACTGCAAGGCGGCTCCGCTCGGGCGCACGGCCGTGGCCGCGGCTGCCGCGTCGGGCTCGTCGGGGGCGTTCGCCGACGCCACGGGATGGCCGTTGAGGTAGGCCACGAAGCCGTCGTCGTAGCGCATGCGCAGGGCCAGCCGGGCGAGTTCGGCAGGGCTCTCGACATCGAAGAGCCAGCGCGCGTAGAGCCCCGGGCTCACGCCGTACAGTTCGTCGGTGAGGTCGGTCTCGATGGCCGCCTGTAGGTTCGCCAGCATGCGCACGACGAAACTCGTCTCGGAGCTGTCGCTCGTGTCGTACACATCGCCGCCAATGCCCTGGGGCGCCAGGGCCAGGTCGATCGGGTCGCCGGCCGCGACGTCGCTCACCCACACCGGGCGTGTGGCCCCGGTCGTGTCGATGCCGGCGATGGTGAAGGTGTCGACGCGCCGGCCGCGGTGGAACAGGTGCCCGGTGACGCCCTGGCCGTTCGCGTCGGTCTTGCGCATCTGCCACGTGACGTGCGCGAGCCCGGCGTAGGGTGCTTCGTAGCGCCGGATGGGCCAGTGTTCGGCCGGGTTGCCGGCAGGATGGTTGCCGCTGTTCGGGTGCACGGCCCGCTGTCCGAGCAGCGTCCACGGCGGGTTGCCCGCGTACCAGTCATAGGCCGAACCGTTCCAGTAGTCGGTGGGCCCATAGCCGTGGCCGTCGTGCGGGAACGGCACGAAGTCGGCCGCGCCGTAGTTGCCGTCGGCGTCGCTCGTGCGGTTCGTGTAACCGTACGTCCAGCCGCGGTAGCCCTGCACGCCGCTTGGCGACCAGTCGGCCACGGAATCGGCCACGGGGTCGCTCGCCGGGGCCGGCAGCGTCTCGCCACTGCCCGCGTAGAGCTGCACCCTGAAGAGCGCCTGGTCGCCGTTGTCCTGCAAGTACGGCCCGGGCTCGATGACGAAGTCGACGTGGCTGCCCACGGCGACGGTGGCCGTGACGGCCACGTTGCGTGTCTGCGAGAAGACCGTTTCGCGGTACACCTCGGCGCCGTCGACGATGATGCGGCCGACGACCCCGTCGCCGAAGTAGTTCGTGTGCTGCAAGGTGCCTACGACCTGGACCGTGCCCGCGACGGGGCTCACGAAACGCCGGATGGCCCAGTGCACCACCTGCGAGTTGGCGCCGTTCGGGCGGGCGCCGGTGGCCGAGATCTCGGTCCAGGGTGGGTCGCCCCCAAACCAGTTCCAGCGGGTGCCGTCGAAGAAGTGGGTGGGCCCGAAGGCCCCGCCCGCGCTCGGAAACGGCGTGAATTCGCTGTCGGCGTAGCGCCCGTCGCCGTCGGCCGTGAGGTTCCAGTAGCCGTATTGCCAGTTCCAGCGCCCTTGCACGCCCGAGAAGTCGGCTTCGGAATCGGCGACGAGTCTGCGTGGGTTCGGCAGCGTCGTCAGGTCGTAGCCGAGCCCGGGCACGCCGACCCGCCAGGGTGCGGCGGTGTCGTCGAAGTCGAGCGCCGTCCAGTCGTTGCCCCACGAAGGGTCGGGCAGGGCGTAGAGCCCCGGTTCGCCTTCGGGAACGAGCGGCACGCTGTCGCCCGGCATCGGCAGGCCGTACGAGACGTTTTCGAGCTGGGCCGGATACGGGTCGAAGGCCTGCACGACACCGCGGGTCGGGTGGACGAGCGCCAGGTACTCGCCTTCGCTCGCGAGTTTGAAGTTCGTGTGCAGCTCGCGGCGTGGCCGGGCGCGATCCTTCTCAGAGGCGAAGACGACGAGGTAGCCGCCGGGCTCCAGGATGACCCGCGGGAACGTCCAGAGCGTCGGATCGGAGCGCTTGTCGGTGAGGTGGTAGCCCTCGAGGTCAACGGGTACGCCGGACGGGTTGTAGAGCTCGATCCAGTCGGATTCGTCGCCGTCTTCGTCTTCGAGGGAGCCGTCGTTCACGGCCTGGATTTCGGTAATGAGCGGCAGACCCTCCGGAATGGGCGGTTCCCCGCCCGTGTCGGCGTCGGCGTCGGCCGCGTCGGTGTCGGCCAGCCCCGGGTCGGGCGCCAGGTCGGTTGGCCCGGAGTCGGGGACATCGGCGAGATCGGCCAGATCGGCGGCGTCGATGGCATCGGGCACGTCAGGCGTTGCGAGGTCGCTCTGGTCGGCGTCGGCGTCGGCGTCGGCGTCGGTGCCGAGGTCGAGCGGCGGGAGATCGGGCAGCGCCAGGTCGAAGGGCGGCACGTCGGGCGTGCCGAGATCGGCGTCGGCGCCGAGGTCGGGCGGTGGGACATCGGGCAGCACAAGGTCGGTGGGCGGCGTGTCGAACGGCGTGAGGTCGACCCCCCCATCCGCCGCGTCGGGCGTCGCCTCGCCATCGACGTCGGTCGCCGTGTCATTGGGCGGCGCGTCGGCGGGCGCATCGGGCACGTCGAGCGGGGGCAGGTCGCCGAAGTCGAAGGGCGGGATGTCGACCGGTTGCGCGTCGGGCGCATCGGCGGTCTGCGTGTCGCCGTCGGGCAAGGCCAGGTCGGCGGTTTCGGGCGTGGCGTCGCGCGACACGTCGGCGGCGCCGTCGGGCGGGGCCAGGTCGGGGGTGAGCTCGGGCGGCGCCCCGTCGGGATGCGTGTCGGCCAACTCGGCGGCCGGCAGATCGATCGGCGGCGTGTCGAGCCCCGGCGCGTCGAGGGTGTGGATGAGGTCGCCCGAGGCGGCGTCGCCCGCGGCGTCGGCGGGCCGCTGGCCCGTGTCGGGGATGACGGCGCACTGGCACTCGGCGAAGCCCCCGTCGACGCACGCCCGGATGCCGGGGGTGCCGTCGTCGCACGTGCAAGGCAGCGCCTCGCCGGGCCGGCAGGGCTGTCCGGTTGCGCCTCCGCCGCCGCAGCCGAGCGGCGCCGCGATGAGCCACAGGACGACGATGGGGGCGAGGGCTCCGCCAGCCTTGTGGCCGCACACCTGACGCATGACGTGCTCCGGGCGGCCCGGTCGGGCCGCGGATCGAGCCGCGAGCGCGCGTCGCGCGTCGCGGGGGACACCGTCGCAGAGCATAGCGGGCCCCACCGGGCCGAACAAGGCTTCGCCGGGGCGAAGCCGCGCGAAAACCGCCGTGGGAAGCGCCTACCGGTCGAGCGGCGGGTTGTTGGGGAAGGGGCGCGGCAACGGTTGCAGCTGGGGGCCGAGCGGCTGGCCGCCGAGCGGCGGCGCGACGAGGGGCTGCAGCGCCGCCTGGCGCGCGGCTTCGAGATCGGCCTCGCGGATCTGCTGCAGTTCGCGCCGCAGCGCATCGATTCGTTCGTAGAGCGCGCTCGTCTGGCCGCGGAACTGGTCGCCGGAGGTATCGAGCGCCAGGGCGTCGCGCACGACGCTCTCGACGAGGGCCGGCAAGCTCTCGGCCGCGAAGTACTGCCCCCCGTAGATGCGTAGGCGCTTGCCGTCGTGCTGCAGCCAGGCCGCCGTGAGGCCCGCGCGCTCGGCCAACTTGCGGGCGCTCATGAACTCGTGTTCGTCGCGTTCGCGTTGCACTTCCTGCAACTGCCGCTCGACGGCTTCGAGCTCGCTCTTCTTAGCGAGGTAGCGCGCGGAGAACGGCACGTCGGCGGTGCCGATGGCGTCGGGCTCGCGCACGGCGAGCTCCCTGTAGGGGATGCTGCCGGCCATGAACAGGAACGCGAACGAGCCCAGGTCGATGGCCGAAACCACGGCGGGGCCGGGGGTGGCGAACAGCGCCTTGAGCCGCGCATTCGGGGCCGTCGTGACGAACGATTCTTTGGCTTCGCCGCGCGCGACACGGTCGACGAGGCTCGGGTCGGTGCCGACGACGATGGCGTCGGCCGTGATGCCGACGGTCAACGCCTTCCACTCGGGCACGATGACGGTGAAGCGCTTGCCGTCGGGGGCGCGCGTCACGAGCGGCGCCAGCAGCGCACTGCCGAGCACGCGGTCGACGACGCCCTGGGCCTTGGTCACGTCGTTGATGCCGATGACGAAGGCCACGCCGAGGGCCGCCGCCGCCTCGTCGTCGTTGTGGAACACCCGGTCGGAGCGCCACGAGGCCGCGCCGCCGAGCCGACCCGTGAGGAGGGGCAGCACGTCGCGGTCGATGTCGACACCGAAGCGCTGGATGGCCTCCCCCTTGGCCTCGTCGAGGCTGTCGCCGTCGGCCGCGAGCGCGAGTCCGAACAGTTCGAGCGCCACGGCCGGGTCGACCTGGCCTTCGAGGAGGAACATGGGCCGTTCGCGCATGGCCCGGACGAGCACGGGCAGCCCTTGGGCGCTCTTCACGAGGCGCGCGAGCAAGCCGTCGGGCGCCATGGCCGCGGCGACCTGGAACTGCAAGGCCGGGCCCTCGACGCCGAGGCCCAGCGCGAACTCGCGCACCGACCCGAACAGTGCGTCGACCATGCGGAATTCGGCCTGCTTGCGGGCCGCGTACCGCGATTCCCAGGGGTCGCTCGGCGGGCCGGCCTCGCGCCGCAGCCGTGCCGCCTCGGCTTCGAGAAACGCGAGCGTGTCGGCCGGGGCACCGCTTCGGCGCGCCTCGGCGACCCGCCGTTCGGCCTCTTCGACGGCCCGCAGCTGGCCCGCGGCCGTGCTGTTGGCCTGCGCCGCGAGGCGCTGGCCGAACTCGGCGCGCAGGTACTCGGCAAACTGCGGCACGTTGACGTAGGCCGCGGCCGCGGCGCCGTAGTCGAGCCCCGCGAGTGCCGCCTTGTAGTCGGCCGTCTGCGCGAGCGAATCGGGCCCCTGGATGACCGCCACGCGGCGTGCCCAGGCCAAGGTTTCCTCGTCGTGGTCGCCCCCGACGAGGATGGCCGTCTTGTCCCGCAGCACGACGACGATCTCGCTGTCGCGTTCGGGGTAGACGATGAGCGCGTCGCCGGCGACCTCCGTCTTGAGTTGGACGCGGTCGAGGCCGGCCAGCCGGTAGAGCGTGGTCTTGAAGGCGTCGACGTTGGTCAGGCTGGCGAAGAACGCCACCGTCTCGTCGCGGACGCTGAGCCACGCGAAGCCCACCGGTCCGTCGGGGTCGAGGCCCACCTGGGGCAGGTTCGCGGGGTCGAGCAGGTTGACGCCGACGACCGGCGTCACGAGCGCCAGGGCCTGCTCGTAGTACTCGCGAAACGACTTCTGCAGCCGCTCACGGTCGAAGCGCTCGAACGCCTTGCGCACGCCGTCGCAGGCCGCGACGAAGAGCGTCTCGCGCGGCAGGTACGCCACGGCCGCGGCCCGCCCGAGCACGGGCTTCTCGACGGCGAAGCCGGGCGGCCGGGCGGTGAGCAGCGCCCCCTTGCCGGCTCCGGCGCCACCCGCGCTCTTGTCTTTGCAGTCGGCCGCGAGGCCGAAGCCGAGGACCAAGATGAGCCCGAGGGCGAGCGGTGTGCGCATCGGCCGCCCCCCGAAACCTTCGTGCCGTCCGTTCATGCCCGCCTCCTGCCCCGTCGTTGCAGTGCGGCGTCACGGTAGCCCGAAGGTTCCGGGCGGTCAAACACGGCAACGGTGCCGATCGGCGGGGGCCATTGACGGGGCGCGCGAGGCGGGGTTGAATGGGGCCTGGCTCACGCCACAACGGCTTTCCGGGCGCGCGGGCAACGCGGCCTCGGCAGGAGGGCACCCATGGCTCCAAACCAGCGCATGCGCGGCATCGTGCCGGCCGAACTCGAAGGCGAACGGCTCGACCGGGCCGTGGCCAGACTCTTCCCCGAGCTTGCGCGGGCCGCGGCGCGCCGGGCCATCGACTTCGGCGCGTGCTGGGTCAATGGCAAACGCGTGCGCCGCGTCTCGCAGGCCGTGAGCGTGGGCGACCGGGTCGCCGTGTATCCCGAGGCCAGCGAGCGCGACACCGGCACGGCCGCGCCGCGCATCGTCGTCTTGCATGTCGACGGCCAGATCGCGGTCGTCGACAAGCCGGCCGGCCTGGTCACGGCCGGCACGCTGCAAGGCGACCGCAACAGCGCCGTCACGCAACTCGAAGAATTCCTGCGCGAAAACGGCTACAAGCGCTTCGACGTCCAGGTGGTGCACCGCCTCGACCGGGCGGTCTCAGGGCTGCTCGTCTTCGCACTCAACAAGCTCGCCGCGGCGCAACTGGCCCCGCAGTTTCGCGATCACAGCGTCGTGCGCCTGTACTGGGCCGTGCTCGAAGGTGCGCCGCCCGGCGATTTCGGCACCATCGATCGGGCCCTGCGCGTTCGTCCTCACGGCACGGGCTCCAAGGCCGAGGTGTTGCCGCCCGGCACCGTAGGCGCGCAGGCCGCGCGGTCGCACTGGGCCGTCATCGAGCGCAGCGACACCAAGCCGGGACGCGCGGTCGTCGTGGCACGGCTCGAGACGGGCCGCACGCACCAGCTGCGGGCCCACCTGGCGACGCTCATCGCGCCCATCGTCGGCGACGCCAAGTACGGCTCCATGGTGCCGAACGCCGGCCGCCTCGCGCTGCACGCGGGGCTGCTGCGCTTCCGCCACCCCGCCACGTCCGGCAAGATCTTGGGCGCCTTCGGCCGGGGCGGCATCGCGAAGCCGGGCGGCTACCAGCCCTACTGCCTCAGCAGCAACCCCCCTCAGGACTTCTGGAAATACACGGGCATGAGCGAGCACGCCGTGCCCCACACGAAAGATCAACTCACGTACTTGCTGACCGGCGAACGCCCGGAGCGTGGCGCGTAGCGCGGGACGGGCCCCGCGGGTCGGTCCGCCCCGCCCGTCAGGCGCGGATGAAGGCGAGCAGCTCGTCGCGCAGGGCCTCCATGGCCGCCTGCGAGTCGGCTTCGCAGTTGAGGCGCAGCAGGGGTTCGGTGTTGCTCTTGCGCACGTTGAACCACCACGTAGCGCCGACCACCGACAGGCCGTCGATGTGCAGCACCTGGCCGCGCGGGCCGTAGTGGGCTTCGAGCGCCGCCAGGATGGCGTCGGGGTCGGCCACGGTGGAGTTGATTTCGCCGCTGATGGGGTAGGGCGCCGTTTCGGCCAGTGCCTCGGCGAGGCTCATGCGCTTGTCGGTGAGGGTCTTGAGCAGCAGCAGCGCGGTGAGGTTGCCCGAATCGAAGAAGGCCGTGCCGTGGCGGAAGTAGTAGTGCCCCGACACTTCGCCGCCGAACTCGGCGCGGTGCTCGCGCATGTAGTTCTTGGCGAACGCGTGGCCCACCTTCCACATGGCCGTGCGGCCGCCGAGCTTGGCGACGGTGTCGGGCACGTAGCGCGAGCAGCGCACGTCGTAGACGATGAGCGCCCCCGGATGGGCGGCCAAGACCGGCTGCGCGAGCAACCCCAGGATGAAGTCGCCCGAACAGAAGTTGCCCGCCCCGTCGACGAAGAAGGCGCGGTCGGCGTCGCCGTCGAGCCCGATGCCGAGGTCGGCGCCCACTTCGCGCACCTTGGCGACGAGGTCGCGGCGGTTTTCTTCGATGAGCGGGTTGGCTTCATGGTTCGGGAACGTGCCGTCGAGTTCGAAGAACAGCGGGGTGACGTGCACCGGCGAGTCGGCGAGCAACTTCGGCACGATGAGGCCGCCCATGCCGTTGCCGGCGTCGATGACGACCTTGAGCGGCGCCAGCGTCCGGGGGTCGACGAACGAGTGCATGAAGGCGATGAACCGGTCGAGCAGATCGACCTTGCGCACGGCGCCCTTGCGGGGCGCGGGGGCCGGCAGGTTGCCGCTGTGCACGCGCGCCTCGATCTTTTCGAGGCCGCTGCCGAGCCCCATCGGGATGGCCTGCTCGCGTACGCACTTCAAGCCGTTGTATTCGGCCGGATTGTGCGAGGCCGTGACCTGCACGCCGCCGTCGTAGCCGCCGTCGATGACGGCGAAGTACATCATGTCGGTGGAACTGAGCCCCATGTCGTCGACATCGGCGCCGGCGGCGGTGAGCCCGGCGATGAGCGCGTCGCCGAGCGGCCCCGACGAGGCGCGCATGTCCCGGCCGACGACCACGCGCTTCGCGCCGGTCTCCGCGACGAAGGCCCGCCCAACCGCTTCGGCGAGCCGTTCGTCGAGATCGCGACCGTAGATGCCTCGAACATCGTATGCTTTGAACGGATTGGCCACGGATTGCTCTCCTTCGTCTGAAGCGCGGGGTCGCGGGGGACCCCGCCGCGGGTCCGGGGGCGCACCTTAGCAAATCGTCCGCCCCGGCCGCAACGTGCGACGCCCGGGCCGGGGCATTTCCTGCCCGCGAGTGGGCGCGCGATGGCCTCCGGCCGGGCGAAGCCTTGCGCGGGCCTGGGGCGCGTGCTAGACCGAGCGGCTGCCCGGCGCGCCCGCCGGAGGAGGAAACGCCATGACGACCCCGACCGAACGCCAGAACCTCGACCCGCAGGACGCCATTCACCGCGCGCGCGCGCTACTCAACATCGACGACATGCTCACCGACGAAGAACGCATGATCCGCGAACACGTGCGCCGCTTCGTCGAGCGCGAAGTGCTGCCCGACATCGCGGCGCACTTCGAGGCGGGCACGTTCCCGCTCGACGTCGGCCGTCGGCTCGGTAGCCAGTTGGGCCTGTTCGGCTGCACGCTGCCCGCCGAGTACGGCGGCCAGGAAGCCTCGCACACCGCCTACGGCCTGGCCAACCTCGAACTCGAATACGGCGGCAGCGGCTGGCGCAGCCTGCTTTCCGTGCAAAGCGGCCTCGTGATGTTCCCCATCTTCGAGTTCGGCTCCGAAGACCAGAAACGCACGTGGCTGCCCAAACTCGCGTCCGGCGAGGCCATCGGCTGCTTCGGGCTCACGGAGCCGGGCGCCGGCTCCGATCCGGGCGGCATGAAGACCACCCTGAAGAAGAGCGGCAACGGCTACGTGCTGAACGGCGCCAAACAGTGGATCACGAACGGCACGGCCGCCGATGTCGCCGTCGTCTGGGCCAAGAATGACGACGGGCGCGTGCAAGGCGTGCTCGTCAAGAAGGGCACCCCGGGCTTCACGGCGCGCGACGAGAAGCACAAGTTCTCGCTGCGGGCGTCCATCACGTCGCACCTCTCCTTTGAAGATGTGCCCGTCGCCGCCGACGACCTGCTGCCGAAGGGCCTCGGGCTCGGCTGCGCGCTGAAATGCCTGAACCAGGCGCGCTACGGCATCTCGTGGGGCGCGGTCGGCTCGGCGATGTTCACCTTCGAACAGGCGTTGCGCTATAGCCTCGAACGCCAGCAGTTCGGTGCGCCCATCGGCGCCTTCCAGCTGCAGCAGGAACGCCTGGCCTGGATGTTCAGCGAAATCAGCAAGGCCCTGCTGCTCTGCGTGCGCTGCTCGCGGCTCAAGGAGCAGGGCAAACTGCAACACACGCACGTCTCGCTCGCGAAACGCAACAACGTCTGGATGGCCCGCGAATGCGGCCGGCTCGCGCGCGAGATGTTCGGCGCCTACGGCATCTCCGGCGAATACCCCGTGTGGCGCCACCTCGCCGACCTCGAAAGTGTCTACACCTACGAGGGCACCCACGACGTGCACACGCTCGTCATCGGTGAGGCGCTCACGGGCATTTCGGCCTTTCGGGCGGCCAAGTGAGGGCGGCCGTGCAAACCGTGTTCACCGACGGCAGTGAGCTCGTCGCTCACGGCGCCATCGCTGCCGGCGTCGACGTTTTCGTGGGCTACCCCATCACGCCGGCGTCGGGCATCTTCGCCGAACTCGTGCGGCGCGGCATCGGCTTCGCAGCCCCCGACGAGATCACGGCCGTGCAGTACCTCATCGGCGCCTCGCTGAACGGCCACAAGGCCATGACGGCCACGTCGGCGCCGGGCTTCCTGCTCATGACCGAGGGCATCGGTGCGGCCTTCATGATGGAAGCCCCGCTCGTCGTCGTGCTCGTGCAGCGGCTCGGCCCGGCGACGGGCTCCGCCACCATGAATGCCCAGGGCGACCTGGCGCTCGTGAGCGGCGTCGTGTCGGGCGGCTTCACGCTGCCCGTGTTCTGCCCGTCGGCCGTCGAAGAATGCGCCGAGTTGACCGTGCGCGCCGTCAACGCCGCCGAGGCGCTGCGCGTGCCGGTCGTGCTGCTCACCGAGAAGGACATGGTCACGGGCAAGCGCAGCGTCGACTTCTCGGCCGTGCGGCTGCCGGCGCCCGTCGCGCGCCCGCACTACACGGGCGAGCCGGCCCAGTTCCAGCCGTATGGGGCGCTCGACGAACGCGGCGTGCCGGCCTTCCGGCCGCTGTTCGACCCCGAGGTGCAGGTGCGCATCACGGCCTCCACGCACGACGCGGCCGGCCAGATCCGCGCGTTCAACGAACGGGTGCGCGCCGACACGGAGCGCTTGCAGGTCGGCCCCGAGGCCGACCTGTTCCCCGCGGCGCTCGTCGAGGGTCCGCCCGACGCCGCCGTCGCCGTGCTCGCGTACGGCCACACCTGCTACGCGGCGCGGGCCGCCGTGCGCGCGCTTGCCGCCCGCGGCGTTGCGGCGCGGCTCATCGCGGTGCGCACCCTGTTCCCCATTCTCACCGACGCGTTGCGGGCGCTCTTCAGCCCGCTGCGGCGCCTCGTCGTGGCCGAAGAAAACCTGACGGGCCAGTACGCCACGGCACTCCGCGGGGCCGGCCTCTTCGGGGGCGGCCAAGCGCCCGAGCTCGTGTCGCTCGCCATCCTGGGCCGGGCGGTCTCGGCCGGCGAAATCGAGGCGGCGCTCACGGCGCCCGCGGGGGCCGCGAAAGGAGGCCGGCCGTGACCAACGAAAACGGCTTTGCCACGGGCCAGAGCGAGCCCTTCTGCCCCGGCTGCGGCCACACGCCGCTCCTGCGGGCGCTCCAGGAAGCGCTCGGGCGGCACCACACCCCGCGCGGCGTGACGCTCGTCACCGACATCGGCTGCATCGGCATGGCCGACAGCCTCTTTGCCTGCCACACGCTGCACGGACTGCACGGCCGCTCGCCGGCGCTCGCCGCCGGGGTGGCGCTCTCCACCCGCGATCCCGCCCACAAGGTCGTCGCCCTCATGGGCGACGGCGGGGCGGCGATCGGCCTCCAGCACATCCTCGAAGCGGCGCGCCTCAACGTCGACGTGACGCTCATCGTCGCCAACAACCAGAACTACGGCATGACGGGCGGGCAGGGTTCGGCCTACACGGCGCTCGGCGTGAAAACGGTCACGACCCCCAACGGCTCGGCGGTGGCCCCCTTCTCGCTCGTCGACCTCGTGGCCCCGCTCGGCGTGTTTCGCGCGCGGTTGCTCGCCACCGACAAGGGGCTTGCCGACGTGCTGGCCGACGCGGCGCACCACCGGGGCTTCGCGCTCGTCGAGACCATGAACTGGTGCCCGTCGTACGCCGGCAAGTTCAACCCCGAGACCCTCGTGCCGAAGGCCATGCGGGCCTTCTTCGAGAGCCAGGGGCTCGCGTTCGGCGTCTGGCCGGCCACGACGACGGTTCAGCCGTTTCGCTTCGTGGCGGCGCCGAAGTCGCCCGCGCCGAAGGCCATCGAGGTCGGGTTTGCGCACACGCTCGACCGGCCGGTGACCGTCGTGCTCGCCGGCTCGGCCGGCGAAGGCGTGCAGAACGCGGCCGAGGCGTTCGTTGGGGCCGCGTTGCGCGCGGGGCTCGCGGGCATCGTGCGGGGCGACTACCCCGTGACCGTCGGCAAGGGTTTTTCGGCCGCGAGTCTGCGCATCACGCCTGAGCCGGGGGCCACGCTCGCCGGCGAAACGCCCGACGTGGCGCTCGTCACGTCGCTGGATGGGCTGCGCTGGGCCGAGCCGCGGCTGCACGGCGTCGGCCGCGTGGTCTACGACGCCTCGCTCCTCGCCGCCGGGGCCGGGCTGCCCTGCGGCGCCGAAACCGTCGATTTCCGGCGCTTCGGCGCGCGCCAGGCCGGCTTCGCGGCCCTCGTTTGGCTGCTCGATCGGGCCCGCTACTTCCCGCGCGCGGCGCTCGAAGCCGCGGTCGCCGCCATGGCCGCGCCGAAGGCCCGCGAGAGCTACGAGAAGGTGCTCGCCGCCTTCGCCGCCGACGCTTCGCCGGCCGCATAGTCCGCGCGACGTGTTGCCGTTTGCCGACATGGTCAACCGGCTGCGCTTCACCGGCGTGCCGCTCGCCGAGGTGGTCGTCGGCTACGCCGATCGCTTCGCGCCGAAGCCGCTCGAAATGCCGCTCGCAGAGTTCCTGACGAGCGAGGTGCCGCAGCACCGCGCGCGCTACCTGCGGCGCGGCCGCGACATCCTCTGGGACCGCCGCCCGGTCCCGGCCGAGCCGGCTCCGTAGCGTCCTTCCTGCGATTCGCGCGGTTCAACGAGAAACAGCGGGCGAGGCGAGGCCGAGGCGGAGCCGCGACAAAGGAACCGCCGGGGATCGCCTCGCGCAGCCAAGCAAGGGGCGCCAGCCGCCGGGCGGGGAGGGAATCCGCACCGGCGGCCGGCGGCCCGGGAGGACGGTTGAACTATCAGGGGGTCGACCGCTGGCCGCTGCTCCGGGGAGGGGGGGCCGGAGCAGCGGCCAGGGTCGGGGACGCCAGGGTGCGCCTACCGCGGGTCGACGATGCGCCCGATGAACAGGATGGCGCCGGTCGCGCGGTCGCGAATGAGGAACACGAAGGGCCGGTCGACCGTGAACGTGGCGTATTCGGGCATGCCCGACCCTTCCATGATGACCGCCGTCGCTGCGGCAGCCTCGGTACCCGATTCGTCCACCGCGACGAACGCTTTGTGAACGACCTGGCCAATGAACAGCTCGTTCGTGTCGGCCATTCCCGAGAAATCGGCGGCGCCGCCCTCGAAGGGCACGACCATGCCCATGGCCTGGAGCATGTCGCGCATGAGGAAGCTCGACTCCGTGCTGAACTTCGGCAGCGTGAAGTCGACGATGCGGTACTCCCAGAGGGCGTCGAGGTCGGCGAGCAGGCCGGCCGAAACGCGGCTCTCGAAGGTTTCGGCAGCGCCCGCGTCGGGCAGCAGGATGAGCATGTCGAGCGCCTGGCCGTCGTATGGCACCTGCAACGCCGCGAAGCCGTCGCCCTGGGCCCAGAACATGCCTTCGCTGAGGTGCATGGCGTCGACCGTGACCGGGCTGCCGTCGCCGAGCGTGAACGGTCCGGGGGCGGTGTCGGCCGCATCGAACGGGTATTCCCAGGCGGCCGAGAAGTAGATGGCGTTCGTCAGCACGAGGCGGGTGAGCGAGTCGATGAGCCCCTGCGGGATGAGGTCGACGATGCGGCCCTCGGTCTGCTCTTCGACCCAGTCGTTGATCAGGATGCGCGAGGGCTCGGGCTGCGTGGCGAAGTCGAGCACCCGCAGGCCGGCGCCGTAGTTCAGCGCCAACAGATCGAGAAAGTCGTTGCGGAACGGGTAGTCGCGCTGGCCCCAGAGCGCGTTCGTGACGCGCAGCAGGAAGGGCCGTGTGTCGGGCTCGGTCGGGTGGTTGCGGCTTTCGAGGATTTGATCGAGCGCGTTGAGCGCCGGGTGCAACTGGGCCTGCGGCAGCGTGAAGTGCAGGGTCGCGGCCATCTGGGCGGCCGTGTCGCCCTTGGCGCCGGCGTACGTCATGGCGAGCGCCGTCGAGATGCTGTGCGGCGAGAAGAAGAGGTTCTGGCCGTTGCCGCGCAGTTGCTGGAAGAGTTCGCAGGCAAAGGCCGAGTTGCCGGCGATGAGCGCCTGCATGTCGGCTTCGGGAATGCTGGGATTGAGAATGCGCTCGGCACCCGACGCGATGTACTGCGACTCGGCCGGCGCCGCGTCGGGGTTTTGGGCCGAGTCCTGCGTGAGGGTCGTGTCGGGGTCGCCCGGCGGCGTGTCGCCTTCGGTCGCGGCGTCGCCGCCGGGGCCGGCCGTGTCGCCCACGGTGGCGTCGGGGCCGTTTTCGTTGGTGGCGCTGTCGCAGCCGGCGGCGAGCCACGCGGCGGCCGCGACGGCGACGATGAGGGATGCGAGCGCGGGGCGACGACGAGCGTTCATGGGGGTCCTCCTTTTTTGGGGCCGGGGGCGCGGGGCACCCTGGCCTGCCTCGTCCGGCGCGGGAGACTGCAAGGGCCGTGCCGCGGTGCGTTGGGGCCTCGCCTGGGGCCGCGCGCCGCCGCGGGGGCGGTGCGCCGGGTGACGATTGTGCACTTTTAGCACAGATTGCGCTCCCGCGGAACAGCGGCGGGGCTGCGCGTGGCGACCCGAGGCGGTTTCGGGCCCCGGTGCCGGTTGCGCTTGACGCGGTGAGTCGTAGAATGCCGCGGCCGGCGCCAGGTGGCGCTGCGATGGCGGAGGTTGCGGATGCGGAGCTGCGGGATGTGGAAGCGGATGTTGGCATGG
This sequence comes from uncultured Myxococcales bacterium, assembly GCA_964422715.1. Taxonomy (GTDB): domain Bacteria; phylum Myxococcota_A; class UBA9042; order PWKZ01; family CAYRCM01; genus CAYRCM01. The sequence continues at coordinate 33,747 of CAYRCM010000011.1, forward strand.
GTGGGCGTGTGCGCGGCCGTGGGCCTCGGGGGCTGCGGCGGTGGGGGCGGGGGCACCGCCGATGGCGGGCCGGATGGCGGGGCACGGGGCGTCGACGTCGTGCCGGACGGGGGCGGACGGCCGGCCGATATGGCAGGGCCGGGGGATACGGGACGGCCGGATGGCGGGGCACCGGGCCCGGACCTGGCACCCGACGGGGGCGGGCGGCCGTCCGATGTGGCAGGGCCTCTGGATACGGCAGGGCCGGATGGCGGGGCAGGGCCGGACGCCGTGCCGCCCGTGGACATGGGCACGGGCGACACCCGGCCGGACGGCGGGGCAGGGCCGGACACCGTGCCTCCCGTGGACTCGAGCCCGGGCGACGGGACGGGCGACGCCGCCGGCGACACGCACAACCTCGACCCGCTGCCGGACCATCAGGTGCGGCTCGTGCGCGACCGCTGGGGTGTGCCCCATGTGGTCGCGGCCACCGACCGCGGCGCGGGCTACGGCGTCGGTTGGGCCATGGCCGAGGATGCCCCCGAGCGCCTCTTCCTGAACCTCTGGACGGCCCAGGGGCGGCGCGCCGAGGTCGAGGGCGCCATGTTGCTGCCCGTCGACCGCACCATGCGACTCTGCCGGCTCACGAGCGACGTCGAAGCCGGCTGGGAAAACGTGAACCCGCAGATTCGCGACTACTTCGAGGGCTTCGCCGAGGGCGTCAACGCGTTGCTCGCGGCTGCACCCGAGCACTTTCCGGCGTGGGCCGAGCCCATTCGGCCGCAGTGGGTCTTGGGCCTCGGGCGCATGTACTTTCTGAACTGGCAGGTCAGCCGGGCAAACTACGAAGTGGGCAGCATCGCGCCCGAGATGGCCACGGTGTCGTTTGGCACGTTCGGCGAGTTTTCGGGCATTCCGACGGGCAGCAACGGCTGGGCCGCGGGGCCGAGCCGGCTCACCGACGGCGTGGGCATCTTCTCCGGCGACCCGCACATGCCACTCTACGGCGCCTGGCGCATGTACGAGATGCACGTGCGCGGCGCGTCGTTCGAGGCCGCCGGCGGGGCCTTTCTGGGCGTGCCGTTCCCCATTTTCGGGCATTCGCCCTACGTCGCCTGGACGTTCACCTCGAACGCACCCGACCACGCCGACGTCTATCGGCTGACCCTCGACCCGAACGACCCCGAGCGCTACCTCTACGACGGCGAGTCGTTGCCTTTCGAGATCGAAGACGTCGAGTACGAGGTGGCCAACGGCGAGCCCGTCGTCGAGCGGCTGCGCTGGTCGATCCACGGCCCGGTGACGCATGTCGACGTGCCGAACGGCTACGCCGTCGCCTACCGGCTCTCGGTGTTCGGGCTGCTCGGCATCCCCGACCAGTTCCTCGGCATGGCCACGGCCAAGAACCTCGACGAGTTCGAGGCCGCCATGGCGTTGCTCGAACTGAGTTCCTTCAACCTCGTCGCCGGCGACAGCCACGGCTCCATCCTGTTCGTGTGGAACGGCCGCGTGCCCAAACGCAACCCCGGCTACGACTACCGCGCCGTGCTCGACGGCACGACGTCCGCGACGATGTGGGACATCCAGGACCCCGTGCCGTACGCCGACCTGCCGCGCTATCGCGACCCGGCCGAAGGCTTCGTGCAGAACTGCAACAACGCGCCCTGGAACACGGTCGGCGAGAATCCGCCGCAACCCGAGATCATGCCGAACGGCGTCTCGTACGACGACAACGACACCGAACGCGCCTGGCGCGTGCGCCAGGTGCTCGGCCGTCCCGAGCCGCTCACGCGGCCAGAGGCCATGGCGCTCACGACCGAGCCCACCATGATTCCGGCGCTCGTTCTCATCCCGGTCATCGAGGAGGCCTGGCAAACGTACGGGCCCGAGCGCCCCGACCGCGAACGGCTGCAGGACGCCATGGACGTGCTCGCCGGCTACGACGGCTACCCCGACCTCATGTCGCCGGCGCCCACGCTCTTCATGTTGTCCATGAACCAACTCTGTCACTGCACGTACTTCCCGCTCGAAATCCTGGCCTGGGCGCTCGAACCGCTCACGCCCGAGCGGGCCACGGCGTTGCTCGACGCCATCGTCGCGGGCATGGACACCGCCGAGGACTTCATCGGCACCTGGAACCTGCCCTGGGGTCTCTTCCACGCCGTCGAGCGCGGCAATCGGCGCTTTCCGGCGGCTTTTGGCCAGTACCCGACCGTGTCGCTGTTCAACTGCAACGTCGACCCGTTTGCCAACCCCGACCTCTACTGCACCATCGGTTCCAACTACGCGCAGTTCGGGCTGCTCGAAGAGCCCATCCGGACGTGGACGGCGTTGCCGTTCGGGCCATCCGACGACCCCCAATCGCCGTACTTCGCGAACCTCACCGAGCTCTACGCGCGCGGCGAATTGAAGCTGCTCCCGTTCACCGACGCCGACATCCTCGCGAATTGGGCGAGCGAGACCATCCTCGACCTGCCGCGCTGAGCGCCGCGCCCGCATTCACGCCCCGCGAGACCCGCCGCGGGCAGCAAACGCGCGGGCGCGCGCGTGCCGGCACTTGCCGTCTCGCCGTTGGGGCCCATATTGTGCCGGCCGCGCCGGATGCGGTCCTGAGCTGCGCCTCAGCGGGGCGCACGACGGAGGGAACGGCATGGGCGATCTCATCGGCGTGTTCGGAGCCGGGCTCGCGACGTTTCTCACCCCCTGCGTGCTGCCGCTCATTCCGGTGTATCTGGCGGCGCTCGTGGGCGGCGACCTGAAGGCCATCGCCACGGCGCCGCGTGGGCAACTGCTCGGCCGTGCCCTGGTCTTCTCGGTGGGCTTCATCTTCGTGTTCACGCTGCTCGGCCTTGCGGCCACGGCGCTCGGCGGGCTCGTCGGCGAGTGGAAGGCGCTCATCGAACTCATCGGCGCCATGCTCATCGGGCTCTTCGGGCTCAAGTTCGTGGGCTTCATCGAGATTCCGCTGCTCGACCGCGTGGCCCGGCTCGACAATCGGCGCGTGGCGACCCAAGTCGGGGCCCTGAACGCCCTGCTGCTCGGCATCGTGTTCGCGGCGGGCTGGTCGCCGTGCGTGGGGCCCGTGCTCGGCTCGGTGCTGACCTACACGGCCGGGGCGACGTCCGATCCGGGCACCGGCGCGCTCTACCTGGCCACCTACGGGCTCGGGTTCGCGTTGCCGTTGCTCGTCACCGCCGGGCTCGCCGAACTCGGTGTCAAGGCGCTGCGCCGCATCGCGCCGCGGCTGCCGCTCATCGAGCGCATCATCGGCGTGGCCATGTTGGTCGTGGCCGTCGTGCTGTTCGTGGGCATTGCCCCCGATCTCCGCGCGGCAGCCCCGCCGGCGGCCGTGGCCCCCTCGGCGGCGGCGGGCACGGCCGGCGCCGGGCCCGTGGTGGAGGGCGCGGCCCGCGAGAAGGCCGCGCTGCCGACGCTCATGGCCTTCGTGTCTCACGATTGCCCGGTGTGCAACCGCATGAAGCCCGTCATCGAGTCGTTGAAAGCCCAGTGCGACGGCAAGCATGTGACCTTGCAGCTCGTCGACATCGGCTCGCCGGCCGGCCGGCCGCTCGCCAGGCAATTCCGGCTCATCGGGGTGCCGACGTTTGTCTTTCTCGACGCGGCCGGTCACGAGGCCGTGCGTCTCGTCGGCGAACAGACCGAAGTCGGTTTGAAGCAGGCGGTGGCGGCCGTGCGGGGCGAGCCTTGCCCGGGCATCGGGCCACTGCCGGCCGACTTCGCGGCCGAAGCAGGGCCGGGAGCGGCCTGCCGTGGCGGCCTCCTGCCCGAGGCGGCGGTGCCCGACGCCGCTGCGCCGCCGGCCCCGGCCTGCGACGGTGGTGCGGGCATGACCGCACCGGCGTCCCCGGCACCCACGCCGTGACGTCCCCCAATCGGCCGCAGCCCACTAGCCAACGCTGGCCGCGAAGTCGATAGTCAGCGCGGCGGCAAGCGCTTCGGCGAGCTCGGCGTCGGTGGTCACCGGCGCGGGGAACGCCGCAGAGATGGATCGCACGACATCGTTCACCCACGCCAGTTCGGGACGCGGACCGAGGGCCACGAGCCCGCGCAGCGCGAGCCCGAGCTTCGTGCGGCGCTCGGGCGCCGCGGCGTAGCCGACGAAGTGCCCGAGCAGCGGCGGCACCGCGTCGTCGTAGGCTTCGGTTGCGACGAGTCCGAATTGGCGCACGCGCCAGCGGCTGACGGGGTCTCGGTGGGCGGTCGCAAGGTCGGCCAGCAGGCGCTCGAACGCCGCGGCCATGAAGTCGGCCGACGGGCCTTCGGACGGCCGTTCGGCCGCGCTACCGCGACGCAGCGCGATGCGCCAGAGCCGGGCCCAGCCGGGCGCCGGAACGGCATCGGGACAGCTCAGCAGACCGGGCAGCAGCAGGGCCGCGTGCCGTTGCTCGTCGTCTGTTCCGGCCGTGAGCAGGCGCACGACGTCGTCGAAGAGCCGTTGCGCCGCCTGCCATTCGCCGACGTCGAGCAGCCGGCGCAGCCAGGGCGCCAGAAATGCGTGCCCCGCGGCCGATGGCGCGGGGCCGGCCGCCCCCGGTAGGGTGCGCACGAAATGGCGCAGTGCGTCCGCCACGCCCTGCAAGTCGCCCGCGTCGAAAGCGAACTGGCAGCGGTGCTCGAAGTCTTCGAAGGGGACCTCTCCCGCTGCGGCCTCCGCGGCGAGGGCCTGCAGACTCGCCGGGCGCGGAGGCGGCAGCGTGTGCCCCGCAACGACCGCGTCGTCGACCGAGAAGGGCAGGGTGTCGGCCGGCTGACTCACTTGCAGCGTGGGTTGCGAGCCGAGGACCGCGTCGAGTGGCGCGCGCAACTCGGGGACGGACCAGGGACTCGCGCCCGTGACGCCGCACGACCAGAGGTAGATGGGGACGGCCTCGGCATGGCCGCGCACCCGCAGATACTGATGGGGCCGCGGCTCGGGACCGTCGGGCAGCGGCGCAGGCCGGTCGGCCAGCAGCGCGCCCGGCGGGGCCAGGCGCACGAGGCGCAGCGCCAGCTTGGGCGCCGAGCCGCGCAGCGCCCAGGCCGGAGTGCCCGGCTGGTCGCGTTCGATGAAGACCTGGCCCACGGCCAGCCCCGCGCGCAAGCGCACGGCGCGCCCGCGGTGGGGCGGCAGCAGCTGCGCGTGCTCGAACAGCAGGGCGGCGGCGGCGTGGGCCGTTTCGGCCGGCGAGACGAGCAGCGGGCCGAGGCCGAAGGCGAGCTGCACGTAGAGCGGGTGCTCTTCGATCGGCGTGCCGCCCAGAGCCTGGAGTTCGGGTCCGAGCGGGCCGACGAGAGGCTGGAGGGCGGCGCGCGGCAGCTCGTGCAGGGTGACCCGGCCGTCGGTGTTGCGCTCTTCGAGGAGCGCTTGCAGCGCGAGCAGGGCCACCGGCGCGCAGCGCGTGTCGGCGTCGCTCGGCGCCGGCAAGGCCGGCTCTTCCGGCCGGGTGGGCTTCGGGCCGGAGGCCATGAGTGCGGCCGCCCGCTTGCGGTCTTCGAGGCAGCGGCCGCAACCATCCGGGTGGTCGCAACTTTCGTCGAGCGGGCGGTAGCGCTGCAGGCGATGGCAGAACACGTAGCGCGTGGTGACCGTCGCGTGCACCCGCTCGCCGTCGCCCTCGACGTCGGTGCGGCTGACCCCGAGCACGCGGTCGATGGCCTCGACGGCAGCCCGGGCGCTGCGCGGTCGGTTCTCGGGGCGCTTTTCGAGGAGCGAGTCCAGGAAGCGCCCGAGCTCCGGGAACGCCACGAGTTCGGGCACGAACTCGCCGAGCGGCGGCACCGGGGCGGTGACGTGGAGGTGGCAGAGTTCGACGAGATTCGCGTGTTCGAACGGGGGACGCCCCGTGAGGCATTCGAACAGCAGTACGCCCACGGCGTAGAGGTCGGCGCGGTGGTCGACGGGCTGACCGAGGCACTGCTCGGGGCTCATGTAGGCCGGTGTGCCGCGGATCTCGATACTGTCGGCCGGGGCCGCCGTCTCCGGCAGGTCGTCGCGCCGCTGCGGTTCGGCGAGGAAGCGGGCGAGACCGAAGTCCAGAATCTTGACCGTTTCGCCGCCCTCGGGCCCACGCACGAGCTGCACGTTGGCGGGCTTGATGTCGAGGTGAACCACATCGAACCGGTGGGCGGCATGCAGCCCGAGCAGCACCTGGCGGGCAACCCGCAGTGCGCGCACGGCATCGAGCTTGCGTTCGTGTTGGAGCAGGGCGGCGAGCGAGCGCCCCCGGAGCAGTTCGAGCGCGATGAAGACGTGGCCGTCCGTCGTGCGTCCGAAATCGCGGATCTGCACGATGTGCGGGTGCGTAACCTCCCGCAAGGTGCGCGCTTCGGCGAAGAACTGCGCAACCTGGCCGCTGCGCGCGGCGAACTCCGGGCGCAGCACCTTGATGGCCAGCGACTCGCGGGTTTGCAGGTCGAGCGCCTGGAACAACACGGCCATGCCGCCCTGGGCGAGCAAGGCGGTGACGAGATAGCGGTCGTCGAGCCGGGAGCCGATGCCCGGCACCGCCGGCGGCACGGGAACGAGCGGCTGGCCGTCGGTCGGACAGTAGCGCCGCGTCGCCTCGAAGTGACGCCGGCAGACCATGCAGAAGCGCAGGGTCGCCTTCTCCGCCGCGACGGGCGGGGCGGGCGCCGGCGGCGTGACGGGAGGCAAGGGACGGCGACGTTCGAAGCCCGACAAGTCGACCTCACGGGGTTCCTCGGAGGGAGCCCGCGCGTCCGTGCTGCGGCGCGGCCCACCATCCGGCGCGTTCCCGAACATGGTCCATAGGGTAGTGGAGAATTCGCCGCCGACAACCGTTCGCGCGCCGCGGCGTCCGGTCGGAATCTGCAATTCCATGAATTGGAAAGTGAATGTTGAGCACCGGTGGCAGCCTCACGGAACGGCCCTACCTTCGAGGCACGGTGGCGCCGCGCTGCCCGCGGCGGGCGCACCGCGCCACCCCGACTGAAAAACAGGAGACCCGGCCATGACGACTGCCGTTCGGTACCGAAACGCCACAGCGGCCGTCCACCCTGAGCGTCACCTGCGTGCCGGCCCCGATGGCCCGACGGGCCCGGCAGCGGAGAGCGAGGCGGCCTCCCCTGCGCGGCTCGCGCCCATCCGGGTCTGCAACCCGGCCAATGGCTCTTTGCTCGGCGAAGTGCCGGCGGTGTCCGAAGCCGAGGCCCGCGCGGCGCTCATCCGCGCCCGGGCCGCCGCCAAGGACTGGGCGCGCCGCCCCATCCCCGAGCGCGCCCGCATCGTGCGGCAGTTCGCCGCGACCCTGAGCGCGCATGCCGGCGACGTCGCGCGGCTCATCAGCGCCGAGTCCGGCAAGACGCTCTATGAAGCCCACCTCTTCGAGATCGTTTCCCTGATGCACCTGTCGGGCTACTTCGCGCGGCGCGCGGCGCACATCCTGAAGCCGCGGCGCATTCGCATCTCGGTGTTCAAGAACCGCGCGAGCTACATCCACTACAAGCCGCGCGGCGTCGTCCTCGTGATCGCCCCGTGGAACTTCCCGGTGTCCATCCCGATGGGCGAAGTCGTCATGGCGCTCCTGGCCGGCAACGCCGTGTTGCTGAAGCCGGCGTCGCTCACCCCGCTCGTGGCCCTGCGCATGCGCGAGTTGTTTACGGAGGCGGGACTGCCGGCCGACGTCTTCCAGGTGCTGCCCGGCCCGGGGCGCATGGCGTCGAGCCTCATCGAGCAGGGGGGGATCGACTACGTCAACTTCACGGGTTCCACCGAGGTCGGCCGGCGCGTGGCCGCACTTTGCGGAGAGCACCTCATCCCCTGCTCCATGGAACTCGGTGGCAAAGATCCGGCCATCGTGTGTGCCGACGCCGACCTCGAAACCGCGGCCCAGACGGTCGTGTGGGGGGCGTTCGCGAACTCGGGCCAGATCTGCGCCTCCGTTGAACGTGCGTACGTGGCGCGGCCCGTCTTCGATGCCTTCGTCGACCGCGTCGTGGCACTCACGTGCGACCTGAAGCAGGGGCCGCCGCTCTCCTCCGCCGACCTCGACGTCGGCGCCATGACCGATCCGCAGCAAGTCGACGTGGTCGAGGCGCAGGTGCGCGACGCCGTGGCGCGCGGCGCGCGGGTGCTCGTCGGCGGTCGGCGGGCAGTGCACGGCCCCCAGTTCTTCGAGCCGACCGTGCTCGTCGACGTCGAGCCGCAGGCCGATGTCGTGCGTGAGGAGACCTTCGGGCCGCTGCTGCCCATTCTGCCGTTCGACGACGAAGACGAGGCCGTCCGCCTCGCCAACGACAGTCCGTACGGGCTCAGCGCCTATGTGTTCTCGCGCGACCGCAAGCGGGCCGAGCGCATTGCCGAGCGGCTCGAGGCCGGCACCGTGATGATCAACGACGTGCTCGCGACGCACGCGTATCCCGAAACGCCCTGGGGCGGGGTCAAAGCGAGCGGCATCGGCCGCGTGCATGCCGACGACGGGCTGCGCGACCTGTCGGTGGCCTACCACGTCAACACCGAGGTCGTGACGCTGCCGAATCCGGCGAGATACCCGTATTCAGGCCGCAAGGTGAAGCAGTTCCTGGGGCTCGTGCGGCTCGTACACGGCTTGGGCGGCCTCAAGGGCCGACTCGCGGCGCTCAAGGGGCTCTTCTCGACCGACTGAGCCGCGCATCGGCGCTGCCGGCCGCCGGCCGGGCCAGGCGTTCGCACCGGACAAGGGAGGACCCAAAGCGTGACCGAGGCGTGTCCCACCGAACCTGCCGTGCCCCCCTATGAGGCCGACGACGACCTGCTGCGCGAGCCGCTCGGCGGCGGCGAGACGCGTTGGCGCGTCGGGCGCCCGCGCGCAGTGGCCGTGGTGCTCGGACGGAGCAGTCGCGCCGCGCTCGAAGTCGACCTCGCGGCGTGCGCCGCGGCCGGCGTGCCGGTGTTGCGTCGGCGGGGGGGCGGGGCGGCCGTGCTGCTCGATCCTGGCAACGTGCTCGTCGCGGGCATACGCGCCCTGCCGCGGCGGCCCGATGTGCGCGCGCTGCTGCGGGATTTCACTGCTGCGCTGTGCGCCGCGCTGGCACGCGCCGATGTCCCGGGGCTCGTGCTTGCCGGAATCTCCGACCTCGCCCTCGCCGACCGCAAGGTCGCCGGCACGTGTCTGGCGTGCACGCAGGGCCGGGCCTTGTTTTCGGCGACGCTGCTCGTCGAGAGCGACCCCACGGCGCTCAGCCGCTACCTGCGTCATCCGCCGCGCGAACCCCCCTACCGCAGCGGCCGGCCTCACGCCGATTTCGTGCGGCGCCTGGCCGACGCGTTCCCGGGGCTCACGGCCGCGGGGCTCGAACGGCGGCTCGCCGAGGTTTTCGACGCAGACACGCTGCGCTTCCCCAGGCCTTGATGGGGGCGGTGGCGCGGCGTAGCATGTGCCGCGGACGGCCTCCGCCCGCGGGCGGCCGGAGGCATCGATTCCCGCGGAGCGACATTTTGCAAACGTGCACCCCTCGCGCAGTTCGCTGCCTCAGCGCCTTCGTCCTCTCTCTCGTTTTCGGCGCGTGCGACGGAACGGCCGCCGTCGATGCCCTGCTGCCCGACACCGGGCCTGATGCCGCCGGCTTCGACCTCGCGCCCGGCGACGGCTCGCCGGGCGATGGGGGCGCTCCCGACGCCCTTTCCGGCAACGATGCCTTCCGCCCGCCCGACGGCGCCGTGCCCGATGGCGGCGCATCGCGTTCGGACGGTGCGGCGGCCCCGGACGGCGGCACGGTGGTGCCGGCCGGCGAAAACGTCATCGACGGGGCCACCTACCTCATCCTCACGAATGCGGCCATGCAGCCGGCCTTCGAGCGGCTGGCCCACTGGCGGCGCCAGACGGGCACGCCCGTGCGCATCGTGCTCGTCGACGAGATCGAGCGGGCCGGCACGCGCGATCTCGCCGAGGCCGTCCGGCGCCGCATCCAGAGTGCCGTCGCGAACGAAGGCACCCGAATCGTGCTCCTCGGCGGCGACGCCAACGTCATCCCGGGCCGCACCATCTACGTGCACACCACACTGCCGCTCGGCGCCTACGCCTACGAGACGGGCGACAACGCGCCGAGCGAACTCTACTTCTCCGACCTCGACGGCACCTGGGACGGCGATGGCGACGGGCGCTATGGGGAATTCGCAGACGACCTCGACATGCGGCCCGATGTGGCCGTCGGCCGGGTTCCGGCGGCGAGCCTGAGCGAGGCCGATGCCTACGTCGACAAGGTGCTCGCCTACGAGCAGGCCCAAAGCGCCGACTACCAGCAGCGCGTGCTGTTCCTGTCCGAACCCACGGGGTTTGGCGATATCGACTCGGCCGTGTTGCTCGACCGCTGGCAGGGCCGCATCGTCGACGCCCGCTACAGCGTCCAGAAACTCTACGAAAACTACGAACCTTTCGCCGACGCGCGGCCCAACACGGCCGCGGCCGAAATCGCCGCGCTGACGCAAGGGCAGGGCTTCGTCGTGCATTTTGGCCACGGCGACGTGTCGACGTTTGCCTATCTCGACGGCGACGACGTCGACGCGCTGCAGCACGCGCCACGCTACAACGTGTTCTTCTCCACGGCCTGCTACAGCGGGGACTTCACGGCCGGCGGGGGCGACTCCACCGGCGAACGCTACGTGCTCAACCCACGCGGCGGCGGCGTGGCCTACGTTGGCAACACCGACGTCGGCATCGGCTTTCCACCCGGCGCGGGCTACTTGCAGGAACTCGTCAGCCGCCTGCTCGCCGACGGTGAGCCGCCGCGCCTCGGCGAAGCGTTTGCCGCGGCGCGCATGACGTTCGTCGCCGACGGGGCGGGCAGTTGGACCGACGACAACGCCGTGCGCTACACGCAGTTCGTGCTCATCCTGCTCGGCGACCCTGGGCTGCGCATGTGGCGCACGCGACCCGTGCCGGCCGTGCTCGGGGCGCCGTCGCAGACGAGCGCCGCCGCGCCGCTGCACGTGACCGTTGTCACGGGGGCCGCCGTGCCGGCGCCCGGCGTCACCGTCAGCGTGTACCAGGCGGGCGCGACCCTGCTCGTCGGGCGCAGCGACGCTTCGGGCGAGGTGGTCTTTCCGGCCGGCCACCTGCGGGCCGGCTCGGCCACCGTCACGGCCAGCGGGCGCGACATCGCCCCCATCGAGCGCACGGTGAGCATCGTCTCGCCGTAGCGCCGCCTGGAGTTCGCCATGCACGCGAGACGCCCCGACCCCCCGTGGGGCGCGCATCCCCTCGCCGCCCTCGCGCTCGCCTGCTGGACCGCTTGCTGCACCGGCCAGGGGGACGGCGTCGGCGACAGCCGCGCCGACAGCCGAGCCGACAGCGTGGCCGATGCCGCACGCACTGCCGACGGCTCCTGCGACCCCGCCGATTTGCCGCCCGGTGTCTGTCGCTGCGACCGCGACTGCGACGACGGCAATCCTTGCAGCGAAGATGCGTGCGTGCTCGACACCTGCCACCACTGGCCGCTCGTCGACGCGGCGTGCGACGACGGCGACCCGTGCACGGCCGACGATCGTTGCGATGCCGCCATGCAGTGCACGCCGGCGACCTCCGTCGACTGCGCCGACCAGAATCCCTGCACCGACGACCGCTGCGTGGCCGGCCAGGGCTGCGAAAACGAGGCGCAGCAGGACGGGACGGCTTGCGGCGACGCGCCCGGCTGGGCCTGCGTCGCGGGCGACTGCCGCTGCACACCGCAATGCACGGGCCGGGTTTGTGGTCCCGACGGCTGCGGCGGCGCATGCGGCCAATGCGCCGGCGACGAACGGTGCGACGCCGTCGGCGTCTGCGTGGCCGCGAGCTGCGAGCCCGACTGCACCGGGCGGGCTTGCGGCCCCGACCCAAGCTGCGGGCTGCCCTGCGGGGAGTGCCCGAGCGGCTACACGTGCCTCGACGGGGCCTGCCTCTGCGTGCCGCTCTGTGCCGATCGGGCTTGCGGCGCCGACGGCTGCGGCGGCAGCTGCGGGGAGTGCACGAGCGGCGAAGCTTGCGACGCGGCGGGCCAATGCGTGACCACGGCCTGTGTCCCCGACTGCACGGGCCGTGAATGCGGCCCCGACCCGGTGTGCGGGGTCGGCTGCGGACAGTGCGCCGCCGGATACACCTGCGAGGTGGGCCGCTGCAACTGCGAGCCGCTCTGCGGCGACCGCGAGTGCGGCCCCGACGTCCGTTGCGGCACGAGCTGCGGCAGCTGCCCGCCGGGCGAGGCGTGCGCGGTCGGCCGCTGCGTCTGCGGGCCCGACTGCACCGGCCGCGTGTGTGGCGACAACGGTTGCGGCGGCAGCTGCGGCTCGTGTGCGCTCGGCGAACGCTGCGACGCCGCCGGCCAATGCCGTCCCGACGACGTCTGCGAACCCGACTGCAGCGGCCTGCAATGCGGCCCCGACCCGAGTTGCGGCCAGTCGTGCGGCACGTGTCCGACGGGGCTTGGCTGCGTTTCCGGGGCCTGCGTTTGCGAGCCCTACTGCTGGGACCGCGAATGCGGTCCCGACCCCGTGTGCGGCGAGAGTTGCGGCACGTGCCCGAGCGGCGAACGCTGCGTCGACGGCCGCTGCCGCTGCGACCCCGACTGCACGGGCCGCGTCTGCGGCCTCGACCCGCGCTGCGGCGAGAGCTGCGGCAGTTGCCTACCGGGCACCACGTGTGTGACGGGCACCTGCGTCTGCGTGCCGGAATGCTCCGGGCGGGTCTGCGGCGACGACGGCTGCGGGGGCTCCTGCGGCGGTTGCCCGTCGGGCTCGGCGTGCACCGAGGCCGGCCAGTGCGTCAGCGTGTCCGGCTGCGCCGACGGGCAGCGCGACGAACTCGGCGACACCGGGCGCTGGCCGACCGTGGCGGCCTGCGCCGGCACCTTCGGCTGGGTCAGCCTGCGCGCGGCGCGTACGGGCCGGGCGTGCGGCGACGACATCGCCACGGCCTGCGCGGCGCCCGAGGATCTCTGCGCGCCCGGCTGGCACGTGTGCATGCGCAACGGGCGTTCCACCGACCTGCGCTTCCGGCTCACGTCGCTGGAATGCCGCGCGCTCGCGCGGCCCTTCGTCGCGGCCACCAACAACTGCTCGAACCCCCCCGAGCAGAACCCGGCCACCGTGGGCTGCAACATGAGCGAGCCGTTCGGCTGCTACGCGACCGGCTGGTGCTCGGCGCCGCCCGTTTGTGGCCCGCACGAAACGACGCACTGCCCGCACACGATTTGGGCCCCGGGCGGCACGTTCATCTTCGGGCTGCATGCGGGCCGCACGGTCGACCAGGGCTGCGGCCACATTTCGACGTCGGTGTCGTACAGCGGCCAGGGCACGCTCGCCGGCGTGCTCTGCTGCCGCGACTGAGGCGGGCCGCACCGGCGGCGCCGCCGGCGCTGCGTTGACACGGCGGGTGCCGACCCTATCTTGCCGACGTTTGGCCGCGACCGCGGGGCCGCTGCGGCCGCGGGTCACCGTATCAGCGTCAGCAAACCCGACCCAAAGGATGCACCGCATGTACGTCATCACCGGAGCCACGGGAAACACCGGGAAGATCGTTGCCGAAGCTCTCTTGAAGGCGGGCGCCAAGGTCCGCGTCGTCGGCCGTGAGGCGAGCCGTCTCGAACCGCTCGCCAAACTGGGGGCCGAGCCGTTTGTGGCCGACCTCGGCGATGCCGACTCGCTCACCCGCGCGTTCCACGGCGCCAACGCCGTTTACGCCATGATTCCGCCGAACTACGCCACCGATGACTTCCGCGCCTACCAGAACCGGGTCGGCGATGCCCTCACGCGCGCGCTCGTCGCGGCCAACGTCGGGAACGTCGTGCAACTGAGCAGCGTCGGGGCCGAACTGCCGCAGGGCACGGGGCCCATCGGCGGCCTCCACGACCTCGAGCAGAAACTCGGCCAGGCCTTGAAGGGCGCCAACGTCCTCTACCTGCGTCCGGCCTACTTCATGGAAAACCTCTTCACGCTCGTGCCCGTCGTGCAGCACATGGGGTTCGTCGGCTCGCCCGCGGCCGTCGACGTCCCCATCGCCATGATCGCCACGCGCGACATCGGCGGGTACGCCGCGAAACGCCTGCTGGCCCTCGACTTCTCGGGTCACGGCGTGCAGTACCTGCTCGGGCCGGCCGACGTCACGTTCGGCACCATCACCGAGAAACTGGGCCGGCTGCTCAGCAAGCCCGACCTGAAGTACGTGCAGTTCTCGTACGCCGACGCCGACGCCGGCATGCGGCAGATGGGGCTCACGGCCAACCTGGCCGGCCTGTTCGTCGAGATGAACCGCGGCTTCAACGAGGGCCTCATCAAGCCGACCGAGCCGCGCTCGGCGAAAAACTCCACCCCGACGCCCGTCGACGCCATCCTGCCGTACGTCGCCGCGGCCATCGAAAAGAAGTAGCCCGGTGCGCCGCTCGTGGCCCTGAACGCCGGCTACACCTTCGTGAACCGCGTCCCGGTCGCCGCGAGCGGCGTGACCGTGCTCGACTTCTACGTCGAACGCTACCCACATTTTTCGCGCAGCGAGTGGCTGGCCTGCATCGCCGACGGGCGCGTGACCCTCGACGGGTGCGTGGCTGTTGTCGGCCAGCGCCTCGCGGCCGGCCAGACGCTCGCGTATTTCCGGCCGCCCTGGGAAGAGCCCGACGTGCCGACCGACGCCGCCGTCGTGCACTGCGACGAGGCGCTCGTCGTGTTCGCGAAGCCCGCGGGCCTGCCGGTGCTGCCCGGTTCCGGCTGCCAGCAGCGCACGCTGCTGCACATCGCGAGGCAAGCGTTCGGGCCCGACGTGGCCCCCGTGCACCGCATCGATCGGGGCACGTCGGGCCTCGTCGTCTTCGCGCGCACGGCCCGCGCCGCCGCGTTTTGCGGCCGGGGGCTGCGCGACCACCGCTACACCAAGACCTACCTCGCCCGGGCGCTCGGCCGCGACGTGCCCGCCACCTTCGAACTCACGACCCCCATCGAACGCGTGCCCTGGCCGCCGCTCGGGCGGGTCTCGGCCGCCAGCCCCACCGGCAAGCCGGCGCTGACGCGCGGCCGGGTGCTGCGTCGCACCGAGGTACCGGGGGAGGTGCTCGTCGCGCTCGAACCCGTCACGGGTCGCACGGGGCAACTCCGCATCCATATGGCGGCGGCCGGCTGGCCTCTCGTCGGCGAGCCCTTCTATGGGCCGGGCGGTGAGCCGCGCGCGCCGGCCCCCGGGGCACCCCGGCCGCTGCCGGGCGACATCGGCTTTCGGCTGCACGCCTGGCGGCTCGCGCTCATCCATCCGTTGACGCACGCGGCGCTCCAACTCGAAGCGCCGCCGCCCCAGGACTTGCAGCCATGACCGGGAGCACTCGCGCGCCGTCCGCTTCGCGGCGGGCAGGCGCATGCGGCGGTGGATGGGCCTGCACCCTGTCTCGCGCGGCGTCTGCGGTGCACCTCCGCGGCCTGGCCCTCATCGCGGCCGGGCTGACACTCGCGCTGGCCATCGGGGCCCCCGGATCGGCCGCGGCCGCGCCGGGCGCCAGCGGGGCCGCCGTGCAGCGCGTGCCTCACGGCCTGCGCACGACGACGCACGGTCAGACGGTCATCGTGCTCTCCGGCAGTCACGCCGAACGCGGTGAGGCGCTCGGGCGCCTCGCCGGGCGCGAGATCGTGACCCTCGTCCGCGACTACGCCCTGCAACTGCTGCCGCCGGCGCGCCACGCCGCGTTGCGGCTCGCGTTTCCGGGCGTGTACCGGGTGCCGCCGGCCATCCGCGCCGAGGCCGAGGGCGTCGTGCGCGGCATCGCGGCCGCCGGCGTGTCGCTCGATGTGCGGGCGCTCGGCCGGGCGCTCGACGCCGACGACCTCCTGGTGCTCACCGTCATCCCCGACGCCGGGGCCTTCGGCTGTTCGAGTCTGTCGGCCTGGGGTCCGGCCACGGCGGCCGACCCGCAGCTCGGCGGCGCGCCGCTCATCGGGCGCAACCTCGACTTCGACTTGCCGCCCGGCACCCGGCCGGCCGTGCGCGCGGCCCAGGCCGTGGTCGTGCACGTGCCGAGCGAGCCCGACGAACAGCCGTGGCTCGCGGTCGGCTTCCTCGGCTTCCTCGGGGCGCTCTCAGGCTTCGACACGGCGGGCGTGGGGGCTTTCCTGAACCTCGATCTCGGCGCGCCCCGGCCGGCGCTTGCGGCGCTCGTCGGGCGCGGCAACCTGCCGACGGCGCTCGCCGTGCGGCTCGGTCTCGAACGGCGCGACCCCGACGGCGACGGGCGGAAGACGCCTGAGGATGTTGTCGCGGCGTTTCGCGCCGCGCCGCAGGTGGGTGCGGTCCTCGTGCACGTGCTCGGTCCGACGCCGCCCGCACTCGTCATCGAGGCCGACGCGGGCGGGGTCGTCGTGCGCCGCCCGCTGCCGCAGGAATCGACGCTCGTCGCCACGAACCACGCCCGGCTGCACCGGGCGGCAAGGCCCTGTCAGCGCTACGCGCGGCTTCGTGAGGCGGCCAGCGTCGACCCCGAGGGCCTGGCGCGGCTGCTCGACGCGGTGGCGTTCCGGACGGGCTACGTGCGCACGCTAGAATCGCTGCTGTTCGAGCCCCGGGCGGGGCGCATCGGGGTGCGCTTTCTGGGCCACGCGGGGCATGCGGCGGGCGCGCCGGTCGTGTGGCACGTGCTCCGTGACTGGCTGGCGGCGCCCCCGTAGCGGCCGGCGGACCGGTCGACCCTCGGGCGGGCGGGTTGGCCGGAGGGGCGCTACGGCCGGGCGTGGCCGAGTTTGCGCTTCTGGTCGGCGAACACCACTTCGATGTGACCCGTATCGACCGCGATGACGGCGCCCCGGCCGAACTTCACGTGGTCGACGAAGGCCCCGATCTCGTAGCGGCGCTTCATGTCGTAGGGCAGAAACGCCTGGTCGGGCTGGCCGGCCACGAGCTCGTCGTAGGTTTTTTCGGGCGGCGGCGGCTTGTCGAGCGGCGAGCGCTCGCTCGGGGTGTACTCGCTGCGTCGCGAACCCGTGGGCTGCTTGGAGCGCTTCATCGACACGGCGGGGCCTCCTCGATGTTGCTGGATGTCGGCACGCAAAGGGCCGGCCCGGCCGACCCGCGGCCGACTCTTGTAGCACAGGCGCGTGGCGGGCGGAAGCCCATTGCGGCCCGCACGCCTGGTGCAGTCGGGCCCGGAGGCATCGGTCGTGGGGCAAAGGGTGCGGGGCGGGGAGCAGGCAGGCGGCCACGGCCCCCGCGCGGGGGCCGCGGCTCAGGCGCTGGCGCGGACTCAGGCGGCCTTTTCGGTCTTGGCCTCGGCCTCGCCCTTGATGCCCGATTGGATGCGCATGCCGTAGAACGAGCGCCAGGCAAAGAAGACCGAAACGAGGAAGAACGCGCCGGCGAGCACGGCGCTGGTGGTGCGGTCGAGTTGGATGGCCATCTCGACGGCGAGGAGCCCGAACAGCGTCGTGAACTTGATGATGGGGTTGAGCGACACGGACGAGGTGTCCTTGAAGGGATCGCCGACGGTGTCGCCGACGACGCAGTCCGCGTGGAGCTGGGTGCCCTTGGCGTCGAGTTCGGTTTCGACGAGTTTCTTGGCGTTGTCCCAGGCGCCGCCGGCGTTGGCCATGAAGATGGCCTGATAGAGCCCGAAGATGGCGATGGAGATGAGGTAGCCGATGAAGAAGTAGGGGTCGGTGCAGGCGAACGCGAGCGTGCTGAAGAAGACCGTCAGGAAGATGTTGAACATGCCCTTCTGCGCGTACTGCGTGCAGATTTCGACGACCCGCTTGCTGTCGGCGATGGAGGCCTTTTCGGCACCGGCGTCGAGGTTGATGTGGCGTTTGATGAACTCGACCGCGCGGTAGGCGCCCGTGGAAACGGCCTGGGTGGCGGCACCCGTGAACCAGTAGATGACCGCGCCGCCCGTGATGAGCCCGAGCAGGAACACCGGGTTGAGGATGGACAGGCTGGCGATGGCGCTGACGTCGCTCAACTTGTTGGTGAGCAGCATGATGAGCGAGAAGATGAGGGTCGTGGCCCCAACGACGGCCGTGCCGATGAGCACCGGCTTGGCCGTGGCTTTGAAGGTGTTGCCGGCCCCGTCGGCCTCTTCGAGGGTGGCTTTGCTGCGCTCGAAGTCGGGCGTGAAGCCGAACTCCTTCTGGATGTCTTCTTTGATGCCCGGAAGCGTCTCGATGGTCGAGAGCTCGTAGATGGACTGGGCGTTGTCGGCGACCGGGCCGTAGGAGTCGACGGCGATGGTGACCGGCCCCATGCCGAGGAAACCGAAGGCCACGAGCCCGAACGCGAACACGGCGGGCGCCTGCATGAGGGTTTCGAGGCCGGTGGTGCTGACGGCGAACGCGACCGCCATGAGGGCGATGATGGCGAGGCCGAGCCAGTAGGCGCTGAAGTTACCGGCGACGAAGCCCGAGAGGATGTTGAGCGACGCCCCGCCTTCGCGGGCCGAGGCGACGACTTCGCGCACATGGGCCGAACCGGTGGACGTGAACACGCGCACGAGCTCGGGAATGATGGCGCCGGCGAGCGTGCCGCAGGTGATGATGGTGGCGAGTTTCCACCAGAGCGTGCCGTCGCCGAGTTCGGGGATGAGCAGATAGGAGGCGACGTACGTGAACGCGATGGACATGAGCGAGGTGAGCCACACGAGCTGGGTGAGCGGATGCTCGAAGTTCATGCGGTCGGCTTTGCCGTACTTGGCCTTCACCGCGAGGTTGTTGATGAAGTAGGACAGCAAACTCGTGACGATCATCATGACGCGCATGACGAAGATCCACACGAGCAGCTGAACCTGGACGGGCTCTTCGCCGACGGCGAGCAGGATGAAGGTGATGAGGGCCACGCCCGTGACACCGTAGGTCTCGAAGCCGTCGGCCGTGGGGCCGACGGAGTCGCCGGCGTTGTCGCCCGTGCAGTCGGCGATGACGCCCGGGTTGCGCACGTCGTCTTCTTTGATCTTGAAGACGATCTTCATGAGGTCGGAGCCGATGTCGGCGATTTTCGTGAAGATACCGCCGGCGATACGCAGCGCCGCGGCGCCGAGCGATTCGCCGATGGCAAACCCGATGAAGCACGGGCCGGCATAGTCGCCCGGCACGAAGAGCAGAATGGCGAGCATGATGACGAGCTCGACGCTGATGAGCAGTGTGCCGATGCTGATGCCCGACTGCACCGGGATCTGGAACGCGCCGTACGGTTTGCCGCGCAGACTCGCAAAGGCCGAGCGCGAGTTGGCAAACGTGTTGATGCGCATGCCGAACCAGGCCACGGCGTAGCTGCCGAGGATGCCGACGATGCTGAACGCCACGATGATGACGACCGTGCCCACAGGGTAGTGCTGCAGCACGCCGAAGTAGACCACCATGATGGTGGCGATGAAGACCCACAGGATGAACAGGAACTTGCCCTGGGTCGTGAGGTACGTCTTGCAGGTTTCGTAGATGAGTTCGGAAACTTCACGCATGGACTTGTGCACGGGCAGCCCGCGCAGCCGGCCGAACATGTAGAACCCGAACAACATGCCGAGCACGCAGACCACGAGGCCGCCCAAGAGCAGCGTGTGGCCGTCGATGCCGAGGAACTGCTGCGAATCGAGGCGCGGCAGCTTGAGCTCGGCCTCGCTCGCGTAGGCCGCCGGCACGGCGCCGACGAGGCCCAAGACCAACGTCAGCAGTGTGCCGAGGGTGCGTGAAACCGGATGAGCCTTTGACGTCCCCAAGGTTTCCCTCCTGCGGTGTGGTAGTGGCATCCCTGGGCCCCGTTCTTCCGGGAGGAAGGCCCTCCCGGACGAAGCCCGGGCGCGGAGCATAATGCGGTGCGGCAAAACGAGCAAGTCGTGAAAATTGCCATAGCGCGGTGGTCGAACGTGCGAGTCGCGGACGGGCGCGCGGGCGGGCTCGGGGGCCGCGCCCGCGCTCTCGCCGCGCCGCGGCAGGACCGCGCGGGCCCGGCCGTGGCTAGTCGCGAATGGGCTTGAAGCACACGTGCTCGGGGCCAACTTCGGCGGTGGCCACGAGCTCGACCGGCATGCCGACGAACAGCACGTCGTCGTCTTCGGCGAGGAGCCGTCCGAACAAGGTACCCTCGGCGCCCGGGTATTCGACCTGGACGATGAGCACCGGCTTGTCGAGCAGTTCGCCCTTGCGGTTTTCGTAGACGCGCGTGATGGCTTCGACGTGCCCGGCATCGGGTTCGAGTTCGCGCGCATCGGCGACCGGGTCGAGCGGCTGCAGGCAGTCTTCGCAGAAGCTCGTGGGCGGCAGCAGCACCTCGTCGCACTGCTTGCAGTAGGTGCCCGAGAGTTTGCCCTGGGCGAGGTCTTCGTAGAAGCGCCGGCCACCGAGGCCCGCGGTGTACGCGTAGTCGAGCGGGATGCGGCCCGGGAAGGCCTTGGCCGTGCAGGCCGTGAGTTCGACCGGCTTGACGGGCTTCAGGCAGTACTCGGTCGGCTCTTCGGCGGCCGCAAGCGGCCGGAAGTAGGCGAGATCGGTGACCGTGCCGGTGCGTTCGGCTTCGGGCTTCCAGACCGCCTTGACGCGCATGCCGATCTTGACGTCTTCGGGCTTGACGTCGCCGAGCCGGTGCACGAGGCCCATCTGTTCGGTGGCCCCGTCGATGGCGATGACCGCGAAGATGTTGACCTGGCCCTCGGGCAGCGGCAGCGAGGCCCAGTCGACGTGCGACAGGGTAAACGTCTGCACGGTGCCGGTGTCGGGGAGATCGAGGTAGCGGTCGACCGAGCGCAAGTTGCAGATTTCACAGAAGGAGCGCGCCGGGATCATGACGCGGCCGCACTCGTTGCACTGCGAGGCGCGGATCTTGCCGTGCTTGAAGCCGTCGAGGTACGTGGTGAGCGCATGCCCGTTGTCCCAGGCGTAGCGCAGGTCGGGTTTGTAGTCGATGTGCGGCACGTCCTGCACGGCCTTGATGCCCGTGCCCGGCAGGTCTTTGGCTTCGATCTGCGACCAGCACGACTTGCGGTTCGGCATGGCGCCTTCGGACGACATGACGACGACCGTGCCGACCTGCATGAGGTCGCCCCAGGCCTGGGCGATGCCGCGGTGCGCCGTGCGCTTGACCTGGCGCTTGCCGGCCTGGCCCGTGAGTTGGAAGTACAACTCGGCGATTTTCATGAGGCCGGTGGCGGCGATGGGGTTGCCGACCCCGAGGGCGCCGCCGGACGGGCACATGGGGTGCAGGCCGTCGCGTTCGAGCGCCCCGGACTCGAGCCATTCGCGCACTTTGCGGCCCGTGCGGTCGAGCAGCAGGCCGTTCATGTGATGGAGCGCCTTGTAGGCGAACGGATCGTACGGCTCCCAGATGTCGATGTCGTTTTCGGGGCGCGAGATACCCGCCATCTTGTAGGCGTCTTGCGCGGCCATGGCGACGTAGTTCGGGAACGCGAGATCGCGCGTGCACCAGTAGGCCGTGTCGAGCCGGTAGCCGACGCCGTCGATGAAGGCCGGCGCCTTGCAGTGGGCGCGGGCGACCTCTTCGCTCGCGAGCACGATCGCGACCGCGCCGTCGGACGTGGGGCTGATGTCGAGGCGTTTCACCGGCCACGACAGCATGCGCGAGCCCATGACGTCGCCGATGGTGAGGTTTTCGGGAATCTGCGCCGCCGGGTGGTCGAGCGCGTTGCGCTTGTTCATGACCGAGACGCGCGCGATGTCTTCTTCGGTGTAGCCGTAGACGTGCATGAAGCGCGCCATCTCGATGGCGAAGATATGGATGAGTGTGAGTTCGAGGGGCTGCTCGGTGGTGTGGTCGAAGATGGTCAGGAACGCGCCCGCGGGATGCGGCACGCAAGGCGACATCTTCTCTTCGGCCACGACGAGGCAGGTCTTGAACTTGCCGGAGGCGACGTGCATCCAGCCGTGGATGGGGCTCATGACGCCCGTGCCGCCGCCGACGAAGTGGCGGAGGTAGGGCTTGTCCTTGCCGCCCGCGCCCGCGAGCAGGTTTTCGCCGTTCATGTGGATGCCGTCGAAGGCATCGGGGGCCGTGCCGAGACAGACGGCGTCGATGTCGTCGAGGCTCAGGCCGGCGTCTTCGAGGGCCATTTGGGTGGCCTGCGCGGCCAACTCGCCGGGTGTTTCTTCGGCCCGGCGCACAAAGCGGGTCATGCCCGCACCGATGACGGCTACGCGGCTCATGGCTACCTCCGTTCCTTGTCGAGGATGACAACGGCGCACGTGTCGGTGGGAAGGCCACGCCAGCCGTGGACGAGCGCCGTTTCGACGTCGTCGACCTGGTGGGCGCCGGCTTCGCCGCGGAGTTGCTGTACGGCGTCGTAGAAGCGCGCCCCGCCGTTGACCTCGAGCATGTCGCCCATGCCGAGAGAGCCGCCGTCGGGGTTGATGACCGGCAACACGTCGTCGGAAAGTTTCAGCGCTTCCATGTGCAGCAGTTGCCGGTGCGCGTAGAGGTCGGAGAGATAGAACACGTCGATGTCGTTTTCGGCGCTTTCGATGCCGGCCTCGGCGAGCGCGAGTTTGGCCGCGAGCGCCGTGCCCTCGGAGAACGTCAGGTCGCGCCGTTCGAGGATGGACGAGCCCGAGCCCCAGCCCGTGCCCGAGATGAACACGGGGTGGCGCGCCTTCTCGCGGGCGATTTCGTCGGTGCCGAGCACGACGACGACGGCCCCATCGGCGTGCCGCGGGAACATCAGGTCGGTGATGGGGGTCGCCACCGGGCGGGCGGCCAGCACGTCGACGGCGCCGAGCTGCGCGCCGTAGGCCGCGAGCGGATAGCCGAGCGCCACCGAGCGGTTGCGGGCCACGACTTCGGCCACGTCTTCAAGGTCGTAGAGCGAAGAGCGCAGGAACTGCTGCATTTCGAGCCCCGCGAGGTAGTGCGGGCTGACCCCCAGGCGGTGGAACACGGGGTCGAAGGCGAAGTGCAACAGTTCGTCTTTGTGCAGGATGTTGCTGGCCTTGGCGTATGCTTCGACGACCACGGTCTTGAAGCGCCCGGTCTGGATCTGCATGACCGCCGAGCCGATGCCCTGCAGGAAGTCGCCGCAAATCGTGTAGACCGGCTTGCGCACGACGCCGAGCTGGTCGGGCACGTATTCGTCGGCGATGGAGTAGCCGGAGACGAAGTCTTCTTCGACCGAGACGGCGCCATCCAACTCGTCGGGGTCGATGCCGGCGTCCTGATAGGCCATCCTGGCGGCCCGGGCGATGAGCTCCCGGTAGGACAGCCCGTCGGAGGTCGGGAACGCCCCGCAGAATCCGACGCCCATCACTGCGACTGCCATCTGACGCTCCTTTCGTGGTGGTGACCGCGGTCTCTGCGCACCGCGTCAACGGGCTGTAGCGCAGGCGCCGGGGTGGTGTCAACCCTCAGGGCCGCCCAGGGGGGGCTTGACACACCGCAGCGTGCTCTTAAGTTGGCCTTTGCGTCCGGCGGAGACGGATGGCGACAGCAGGCTAGGCCGCGTGGCGGGGCACGAAGTGTGCGCATCCGTGGCGTCGCCCCGCCTCCGCACCGTTCCCTCCGTCTGTCGGGAGGTTGCCATGAGCACGATTCACCCGCAGCGCAGCACGCCCGACGGCGTGCGCATCCTGGGCGGCCCGCTTCCCGCGGCCGATGGGGTGCTCAGCGCCGATGCCCTCGAATTCGTGGCCCGGCTCCATCGCGCCTTCGACGCTCGGCGCAGGAGCCTGCTCGAACGCCGCGCCGCCGTGCAGGCCCGCATCGACGCGGGCGAATGGCCGACGTTCGCGGAAGAGACGGCCCCCGTGCGCAGTGGCGACTGGCAGGTGGCCCCCGTGCCCGACGACCTGCAGAACCGGCGCGTCGAGATCACGGGCCCCGTCGAGCGCAAGATGATGATCAACGCGCTCAATTCGGGCGCCAACGTCTTCATGGCCGACTTCGAAGACGCCAACGCGCCCACCTGGCAAAACGCTCTCGAAGGCCAGGCCAACCTCAGCGCCGCCATCGCGCGCACGCTGGCGTTCACCGCACCCGACGGCAAGCGCTATGCCCTCGGCGAACGCACGGCGACGTTGCTCGTGCGGCCGCGCGGGTGGCATCTGGTCGAGAAGCACCTCGAGGTCGACGGCCAGCCCGTGTCCGGGGCGCTCTTCGACTTCGGGCTCTACCTCTTCCGCAACGTGCACGCACTGCTCGCGCGCGGCACCGGCCCCTACTTCTACCTGCCGAAGCTCGAAAACCACCTCGAAGCGCGGCTCTGGAACGACGTGTTCTCCTTCTCGGAAAGTGCGCTCGGGTTGCCGCACGGCACCATCAAGGCCACGGTGCTCATCGAGACCATCCTCGCCGCCTTCGAGATGGAAGAGATTCTCTACGAGCTGCGCGATCACGTGGCGGGCTTCAACGCGGGCCGCTGGGACTATATCTTCAGTGCCATCAAGAAGTTCCGCAACCATCCCGAGCTGGTGCTGCCCGACCGCGCGCAGCTCACCATGACCGTGCCGTTCATGCGCGCCTACACCGAACTGTTGGTGCGCACGTGCCACAAGCGCGGCGCCCACGCCATCGGCGGCATGGCGGCCTTCATCCCGAGCCGGCGCGACGCCGAGGTCAACGAGCGGGCGCTCGCCCGCGTGCGGGCCGACAAGGAACGCGAGGCCGGCGACGGCTTCGACGGCACGTGGGTCGCGCACCCCGACCTCGTGCCCGTGGCGCGCGAGGTCTTTGACCGCGTGCTCGGCAGCCGGCCGCACCAGAAGCACCGGCTGCGCGACGACGTGCAGGTCGCGCCGGCCCACTTGCTCGACTTCCGCGTGCCCGACGGCCGCATCACCGAAGCCGGAGCACGCAGCAACATCAACGTCAGCCTGCTCTACCTCGACTCGTGGCTCGGCGGGGTCGGCGCCGCCGCCATCCACAACCTCATGGAAGACACGGCGACCGCCGAGATCTCCCGCTCGCAACTCTGGCAGTGGCTGCACAATCCGCGCGCGCGCCTCGACGACGGCCGACGCCTCGATGTCGACCTCTTCCGCGCCTGGCTTGGCGAAGAGGCCCAGAAAATCCGCGCGGCGCTCGACCCTGCCGCGCCCGGCAGCTCCAGGCTCGACCGCGCCGTGCAGCTGCTCGACGAACTCGTTTCCGATCCGCAATACGTGGACTTCCTGACCTGGAAGGCCTACGAATACCTCGAAGGTTAGCAAACGACGCCGTCGCCCCGTGGCACACGCCGGCGCAGCCGCGCCGGACGGCCCATCCGCGACGGTCGAAAAAGGGGGGCATCCCATGAGCGACCGCAACGAACAGATCCAACACCTCGAACGGTCCTGGAAGACTTCGCCGCGCTGGCACGGCATCGTGCGCCAGTATTCCGCCGAAACCGTCGTGCGGTTGCGCGGTTCCCTGCAGATCGAGCACACGCTCGCGCGCATGGGCGCCCTGCGGCTCTGGGACCTCGTCCACAGCCAGCCGCACGTCAAGGCGCTCGGCGCCCAGACCGGCCTCCAGGCCGTCGAGATGGTCGCCGCTGGGCTGCAGGCCATCTACCTCAGCGGCTGGCAGGTCGCCGCCGACGCCAACAACGCGTTCCACACGTATCCCGACCAGAGCCTCTACCCCGCCGACAGCGTGCCCACCATGGTGCGGCGCATCAACAACGCGCTCACGCGCGCCGACCAGATCGCCTGGCAGGAAGAACGCAACGACGTCTACTGGTTTGCACCCATCGTGGCCGACGCCGAGGCCGGCTTCGGCGGGCCGCTCAACACCTTCGAACTCATGAAAGCCATGATCGAGGCGGGGGCCGCGGGCGTGCACCTCGAGGACCAACTGTCGTCGCTGAAGAAGTGCGGCCACATGGGCGGCAAGGTCGTCGAACCGTCCACGGTCTTCATCCAGAAGCTGCAGGCCGCGCGGCTCGCGGCCGACGTGCTGGCCGTCCCGACCGTGCTCGTCGCGCGCACCGACGCCGAATCGGCCAAGATGGTGCGCAACGACTCCGACGAGGTCGACCAGAAGTTCATCACGGGCCGGCGCACCGCCGAGGGCTTCTACTACGTGCGCGGCGGCGTCGAATACGCCATCGCGAAGGCGCTCAGCTACGGCGACCACGCCGACATGCTGTGGTTCGAGACCTCCACCCCCAACCTCGGCCAGGCGCGCGAGTTCGCGGCCGGCATCCACGCCAAGTACCCGGGCAAGCCGCTCGCCTACAACTGCTCGCCGTCGTTCAACTGGCGCAAGTACCTGAGCGAAGGCGAACTGCGCGATTTCCAGGACGAACTCGGCGACCTCGGCTACAAGTTCCAGTTCGTGACGCTCGCCGGCTTCCACGCGCTCAACACGTCCATGTTCGACCTCGCGCGCCAGTACAGGACCGAAGGCATGCTCGCCTACTCGCGGCTCCAGGAACGCGAATTCCAGCTCGAACGCGAAGCCGGCTACCGCGCCGTCAAGCACCAGTCGTTCGTCGGCACGGGCTACTTCGACGAGATCCAGGTGGCGGTCGCGGGCGGCGCATCCGAGACCACGGCGCTCACCGGTTCGACCGAGGAAGCCCAGTTCTGAGCCGCGCGGCGGCGACCGCGCCGGTTTCCGGTTCCCCGCCTTTCCGAACCCCCCAATTGACGCCTGCGGCCGGGCCGCCGTACCCTCTGGCGCGGCGGCGGCCGCGGGCGGCAGCGGTCGCGGCGTCCGACAGCCCATCCGCCGCGGGGTAGGCGACCATGCGCGTACAAGACGGGGCCTTCGTCGAAATCGAGCACGTCGTCCGGCGAGCGTCCGGCGAAGTCGTCGAGCAGTCGAGTGCCGAGCGGCCGTTTCGCTTCGTGTTCGGGCCCGGGCGGCTGCTGCCGGGGCTCGAGGCGGCCCTTCGCGGTTTGCGGCCCGGCGAGGCGTGCACCGTGACGCTCGTGGCCGCCGACGCGTTCGGCCAGCCGCTGCCGGGGCTGCGCCGCCGCGTGCGCCGTGAGCGCTTCCCGGCCCGGCTCGACATCCGGCCGGGCGCCACCGTGCGGCTCGACACGCCAAACGGGCCCCTGCGCTTCGTCGTGCGCGCCATCGCGGGCGATGAGGTCGAGGTCGACTTCAACCATCCGCTGGCTGGCGAGCCGCTCACCATCGAGGCGCGCATCGTCGCGGTGCGCGCGGCCACCCCCGACGAAACCGCGGCCACAAAGCGCGACCCCTGCGGCCACGCCATCTGCGGCCAGCGCGAAACCTGCGCGGCGTAGTGCTCCGGCGCCTCGAATCGAATCAGAATTCCTGGGGGAGAGCGGCCATCTGAGCGGCCGTGAACACCGGCCCATCCTTGCAGACGTAGACGGGCCCGATGTTGCAGCGGCCGCACTTGCCGATGCCGCACTTCATGCGGTTTTCGAGCGTGGTGTAGGTGCGCTCGGCCGGGAAGCCGAGTTTCTGGAGCACGGGGAGCGTGAACTTGATCATGACGGGCGGGCCGCAAATGATGGCAAAGGCGTTCTGGGCGCTCGGCGCGGCCTTCTCGACGATGGCCGGTACGAAGCCGATTTCGCCTTTCCAATCGGGGGTCTGCCCGCCCGGGTCGACGGTTTGCCAGAGCTTGACGTCGGCTCTGGCGGCCCATTCCTGCAACTCGCGCTTGTAGACCAGGTCGCCCACCGTGCGCGCGCCGTAGATGATGGTGACGTCGCGGTAGTGGCCGCGTTCGTCGAGCACGTTGCAGATGACCGAGCGCACGGGCGCCAACCCGATGCCCCCCGCGATGAAGACCATGTTGTGGCCCTGCATGCGGTCGAGCGGGAAGGCGTTGCCGTACGGGCCGCGGAACCCCAGCGTGTCGCCCACGTTGAGGTCGCGCAGGGCACACGTGACCTTGCCGACCTGCTTGAAACTGCACTCGATGTAGCCCTTGCGGGTGGGCGCCGAGGCGATGCAGAACGTGCATTCGCCGGCGCCGAACACCGAGTACTCGCCAAACTGGCCGGCCTTGAAGGTGAAGCGTTCGGCCACCTGCGGGTCCTGGAACGTGAGCCGCAGCGTGCGGGTGTCGACGGTTTCGTCGATGACCTCGCTCACGCGCATGAGGTAGGGCTGGTAGAGGTTCATGCGACCCCTCCGGAGCGCGGGGCCTCGGCCTTGGCCAGCCGGTCGATGACTTGAAGGATTTCGGCCATGTCCATGCCTCCCGGGCAGGCCCGACTGCAGCGGCCACAGCCCGTGCACAGCAGCGTGTCGAACCGTTCGGGATAGATGCGGAACTTGTGCTGCACGCGCTGGCGGAAGCGCGCGTTCTGGTTGGCCCGCGGGTTGTGCCCGGAGCCGTGCACGGTGAAGAGCGCCGTCTGGCAGGTGTCCCAGTTGCGCCGCCGCGTGCCGCGGTCGTGTCCTTCGGGCTCGTCGACGATGTCGAAGCAGTGGCAGGTGGGGCAGACCGAGGCGCAGATACCGCAGCCGTGGCAGCGCGCCGCGACGTTGGTCCAGATGTCGTGGTCGAAGTGCTGTTGCAGCCAGCCGCGTACGGCCGCCGGATCGGCCTGGACCCGGCCCGCGACTTGCGCCCGGGCCGCGGCGCGATAGCGCGCCGCCGCGTCGTCGGCCTTCGCGGGGGCGAAGTGGCGCGCGTGCGCGGCGACAAAGGCGGCGCCCTTCTCGGTGGCGACCTCGACGGCCAGGCCGCCCGCCACGGGCACGAGCAGCAGGTCGGCGCCCACGGTGCTGTCGGGGGCGAGGCCGACCGCGGTGCAGAAGCACGCGTCGTCGCCGCCCGGACAGGCCAGGGTGGCGATGACGGTGGCCTGGCGCCGGCCAAACCACAGTTCGTCCTTGTAGTCCCAGGACATGACCTTGTCGAGGGCCGCCACGGCCGCCGCGTCGCACGGCAACGCGCCCCAGACGAGCGTGGGCTTGAACGTGGTGGGCACGTCGGTGAGGGTGATGCCGTCTTTCGTCTGTTGCCAGCGCAGCAGCGGCTCGCTCGGCGGCAGGAACGCGCCCTTGAGCGGCAGGCGCGGCAGGCGGCGCTTTGCCGGGGCTGGCGGCAGGGCGCTGACCTCGCGGTACGTGTGCGGGGCGTCGTCGGGGGCGTTTTGCACGTCGGGTTCGACGACCGGGGTCAGCACCCGTGTGCCCGCCGCGATGACGTCGGCCACGAGCGCATTCACGGCGGCATCGGACAGGAAGTACGTGGCGTTCACCGGATGAACTCCTGCGAATCGTCGGTGCGGAACGTGCCCACGGGGGTGGCCACCGCGGGATCGTCCGAGACGCTGTAGTCGAAGCGTTCGCGCACGATGTCGGCCAGTTTGCGCTGCAACAGGGTGAGCGGAATGCCGGCCGGACACACGCGCTCGCATTCGCCGCAATCGACGCAGCGGCCCGCGAGATGTAGCGCGCGCGTCACGTGCCAGGCCAGGTTGCCGCGCGCGTGCGGCGAGCGTTCGAGCCACTGCGGCTCGGACTTGTCGGCGAGGCAGCGCGCGCACGAGCAGAGCGGGCAGACTTCGCGACAGGCGTTGCAGCGCACGCAGCGCGCGAAGGCCTCGGTCCAGTAGGCGAAGCGTTCGGCGGCGGGCAGCGCCGCGAGTTCGGCGATGCGTTTCGCGCGCCGGGCCGTGGCGGCCGGGGGCGCGGCCGGTGCACCGACGACGACATCGACGCGCTGGGGCTCGGCGACGGTGCAGCCGACGCAGCGGTCGGCGAGCGTCTCGGCCGTGAGCGGGCGCGCATCGGTGGCCGTCGGGAGCACGCCGCCGCAACGGACACCGATGAGCACGACGTCTTCGCGGCGGATCTGGCTTTCGCGCACGAGCCCGGCGACGGCGCGCACATCGCAGCCCTTGACCACGACCGCGGGCTTGCCGGCGGCCCTGAGGTGCGCGCGGCGCGGCGAGAGGTAGGTGGCCAGGTTGTGCACGCAGCGCGGGTCGAAGATCAGGGCGTCGACGTTTTGGGGGTCGCGGATGAAGGCCGGGCGCACGCCGCGCGGGCCCGCTTCATAGCCGATGACGAGCTGCACTTCGCCGCGTTCGAGCAACCCTCTGGCCGTGTCGCGTAGTTGCTGCATGGGCTCACTCCCCGAGCGCGCGGTAGGCGCTGAACGGCCCGAGGCTGCGGACGCGTTCGACGGTTTCGTTGACGACGTCGCCCCACTTGCGTCCCTCGGAGGCCGACACCCAGGAAAACGTCATGCGCTGCGGGTCGAGGCCGATGAATTCGGCCAGATCGCGAAACAGCGCGAAGCGCCGCCGCGCATGGTAGTTGCCCGCCGTGTAGTGGCAGTCGCCCGGGTGGCAGCCGCTGACGATGACGCCGTCGGCCCCGCGTTCGAAGGCCTTCAGGATGAAGAGCGGGTCGATGCGGCCCGTGCACGGCAGGCGGATGATGGTGACGTTCGGCGCCATCTGAACCCGGCTCGTGCCAGCCAGATCGGCGCCCGTGTACGTGCACCAGTTGCAGACGAACGCCACGATGCGGGGCTCGAAGCGCGCGTTGGCGCCCGGGGTCGCATGGATGCTCGGCGCAGAAGACATGCCTGGCCTCAAAACGCGTTGATGGCCGCGTAGATCTGGGCATCGGTGAAGCCGTCGAGTTCGATGCTCTTCGACGGACAGGTGGCCTGACAGGTGCCGCAGCCCTGGCAGACGCCCTGGTTGACCTCGGCGACGACCTTGATGAGTTTGCCTTGCCGGTCGCGGACTTCTCGCCGCGTCACGGCCCCGTACGGGCACACCCGTTCGCAGTGGAAGCAGCCGGAACAGGTGTTGGCGTCGACGTGCGCCACGGTCGGGTCGCGTTCGAGCTGTTCGTGGCTGAACAGCCCGAGCACCTTCGCGGCCGCCGCACTGGCCATGGCCACCGAATCGGGGATGTCGCGCGGCGCCTGGCAGGCCCCCGCGACGTAGATGCCGGCGGTGTTGGTCTCGACGGGGCGCAGCTTGGGGTGCGCCTCGTTGATGAAGCCGTGACGGTCGTAGGAGACCGAGAGCTTCTGGGCGAGGCCGGCGATGCCCGGCTGGGGCCGCATGGCCGTCGCGAGCACGACCATGTCGGCGTCGATGACCACCGGCTCGCCGCCGAGCGTGTCGTAGCCGTAGACGCGCACGGCGTCGCCCACCCGTTCGAGCTTGGCGACACGGCCGCGCACGTAGTTGGCGCCGTCTTCCTCGATGGCGCGCCGCACGAATTCGTCGTAGCCCTTGCCGCCCGCCCGGATGTCCATGAAGAACACGTACGCGCGCCCGCCGTGCACCTTGTGGCGGTAGAGCATGGCGTGCTTGGCCACGTACAT
The DNA here is from genome assembly GCA_964422715.1 of uncultured Myxococcales bacterium. GTDB lineage: Bacteria > Myxococcota_A > UBA9042 > PWKZ01 > CAYRCM01 > CAYRCM01. The sequence continues at coordinate 64,854 of CAYRCM010000011.1, forward strand.
GCAGCAGATTTTCGAGCAGTATTCGATGCCTTTGGCCGGGTCGCGCGAGCCGATGCACTGGAGGAACACGATGGTCTGCGGTTCTTTGCCGTCGGAGGGGCGCTGGATCTTGCCGGCCGTGGGCCCGGACGCCGAGGCGAGCCGCTCGAACTGCAAGCCGTCGATGACGTCGGGGATGGTGCCGTAGCCGTATTCGCCGTAGCCGCAGAGCTCGCCTTCGGGCTGCGCTTCGCCGATGGAGTAGAGCTGGTAGCCCGTGGCGACGACGATGGCGCCGACCTTCTCGGTGACGAAACTGTCCTGCTGCTGGAAGTCGATGGCCTGGCGTCCGCACGCCTCGATGCACTTGCCGCACAGCAACTTCGCGGAGCCGCGCGCCATACCGCGAAACCGCGTGCAGGCCGTGCGGTCGATGACCGGGATGTTGGGCACGGCCTGCGGGAACGGCACGTAGATGGCCGCGCGCTTGCTGAGCCCCTGGTCGAACTCGTTGGGCGTCTTGCGGCTCGGGCAGGCCTTCTGGCAGGCGCCGCAGCCGTTGCACTTGGTTTCGTCGACCGAACGTGCCTTGCGCCGGATCTTGACCGAGAAGTTGCCGATGTAGCCTTCGACCGCTTCGACTTCGCTGTAGGTGAGCAGCCGGATGCGCGGGTGCTGGAAGGCTTCGACCATGCGCGGCGTGAGAATGCACTGCGAGCAGTCGAGGGTGGGAAAGGTTTCGGACAGTTGGCTCATGTGGCCGCCGATGGACGGCGCCTTCTCGATGAGCACCACCTCGCGGCCGCCATCGGCGATGTCGAGCGCGGCCTGGATGCCCGCGATGCCGCCGCCGATGACGAGCGCACGGCGTTCGATGGGAATGTGGATGGGCTGCAACGCTCGGTTGCGCTTGACCTTCTCGACGATGAAGCGCGTGAGCGTGATGGCCTTCTCTGTGGCCGCCTCGCGGTCTTCGTGCACCCACGAGCAGTGTTCGCGGATGTTGGCCATCTCACAGAGGAAGGGGTTGAGCCCGGCCCCGGCGACGGCGCGACGGAAGGTTTTCTCGTGCATGTGCGGGGAGCAGGCCGCGACGACCACCCCCGTGAGGTTCTTTTCGGCGACCGCCTGGCGGATGAGCAACTGGCCGGGGTCGGAGCACATGTACTTGTAGTCGACGGCGTGCGCGACGCCCGGCAACTGCCCGAGCGTGCTCGCGACCCGCGCGCAATCGACGGTGCGGCCGATGTTTTCGCCGCAGTGACATACGAACACACCGATGCGAGCCATCAGGCCACCTCCTGGCCGGACGCCGCGGCCGAAGCGCCGCCCGCAGCCGCGAGGCGCTCGACGAGCGGGCCCGTGGCCACGAAATGCCGTTCGAGCCCGAGCGTCTGCGGGTCGAGCCCGAGCGCCAGGCCAACGAGCTGGGTCAGGAACACGATGGGCAGCGCGAAGGGTTCGGGGCTGCGCCGCGCGATGGCCTTCTGCCGGAAGTCGAGGTTGTTGTGGCACATGGGGCAGCCGACCGCCACGACGTCGGCCCCGGCCTGACGCGCGTCGTCGAGGATGGCGCGGCCGAGGCGCAGGACCGAGCCGGTGCGGGCGAGCGACAGCCCGGCGCCGCAGCAGTCGAGGCGGCGGTTCCAGGCAACCGGGGTGGCGCCGAGCGCCGTGACGACCTTCTCCATGGAGGAGGGCTGTTCGGGGTCGTCGAATTGCACGACGTCGGGCGGCCGCACGAGCAGGCAGCCGTAGTAGCAGGCCACCCTGAGGCCCGTGAGCGGGCGCGTGCGGCGGTTCGGCAGAGCGTCGGTGAGCCCGGCCAGGAACTGCAGGATGCTGACGACGCGCACGGTGTTGCCGAACGGCCGTTCGAGGACCCCGCGCACCCGTTCGTGCAGCGCCGGGTCGCCCTGGATTTCGTGGGCGGCCGTGGCGAGGCGGCTGTAGCAGGCGGCGCAGGGGGCGAGCACGTCGGTCATGCCCTGTTCTTCGGCGAGCGCCAGGGTGCGCGCCGGCAGCGCCACGCTGAGCAGATGGTTTGTGGCGTGCGCGGAGGTGGCGCCACAGCAGGCCCAGTCGTCGATTTCGGCGAGGTCTTGGTCGATGGCGGCGGCCACGGCGCGCAGACTCTCGTCGTATTCGCGGGCCGTGGCGTGCAGCGAACAACCGGGGAAGTAGCCGAGCTTCATCATGCCTCCTCGCCCGCGGGCTGACACGCCTGCATGATGCGGCGCACGTCGCGGACGCCACGGATGCGGTGCGGCGCAAGCGCCAGTTTGCCGCGGCGCAGCATGCCGGGCACCGTGTGGACGTCGGCGAAGAGCTTGCCGCTGCGCATCTTGAAGCCGGCGACGAGACCGAATTCGAAGATGCGCCCGGAGCGCCGGATCTGCTTGAGAAACGCCTTGTGGAAGGCCCGCACGGCGCGCGGTGCGCTTTCGGGGTCGGCCTGGAGCGCGAGTTCACGGAGCGCGTCGATGATGCGCGCCGGGTCGACGTCGTTCGGGCAGCGTGCCGAGCAGGTCTCGCAAGTCAGGCAGAGCCAGATGGAGGGGTCGGCGAAGATGCGCGGCCCTTCGTCGCGCTGCACGAGGCGCACGAGGTCGTGCGGCTTGAAGGTGAGTTCGGCCGCCATGGGACAGCCGGCCGAGCACTTGCCACACTGGTAGCAGCGCGCGGCGGCGAGCCCCGTATGCTTGCGGATGGTGGCGGCCAGGGAAGGCGCGACGGTTGCATGGGGAGCGGACACGCGGGGACTCCCTGACATGCGGCGGCGCGGCCTCTGCCGGGAGGCGCCTGCTTCCCGAAGGCCGCGGCGGAATCCGGGGTGTCATAGCACACCCCCTCGCCCGTGTCACGCACCGCGTCATGCCTGGGCGCGGGGCGCTTGCGGCCCGGGGTTGCGCTTGTGTTTGCGGCACTTGGCGATGTAATCTCTCAGGTCGCAAGCCCGACTGGGTGGGTCTTTCCGTGCGTGGGGGTGGCCATGGTCGACCGAAGCAACGGGGATGGTGCGCGGGGCGGACCGATCGGCGATGACAACAGCGGCGTGGGCACCACCGTGGTCGGGGGCCAGCCGCCCGGACGGCAACGTCGCCCGCTCGCCGGGGTGCCGCTCGGCATCGAGCGCGTCCTGCTTGCGGCCGCCGCCGACCCCGCGCTGCGCGTAGCGCTCTGCGGTCCGGCACGGGCCACCGCGCTGCAAGGGCGGGCGTTTGCGCTCACCGCCTCCGAAACGGCCATGCTGATGGCGCTGCCCGGGCCGCAACTCGAGGCGGCCATCGCGCGGCTCGACACGTCGCATCAGAATCTCGAACGGCGGCGTTTCATGAAGGCTGTCGCGGCCTCCGTCATCACGCTGGCCGCGGCCGGCGCCCAGGAACGCTGTGGCGGCATCCGCCCCGACGACGTCATCGAAGACACCCCGTCCGCGCCCGGCGGGGTTCGCCCCGACGACGTCTTCGAAGACGTGCCGAAGGTGGCCGACGGCGCGCGGGTCGACGTGCCCGAATGGGGCGGCCCCGACCTCTACCCCGAGACCGAGCCCGCCAACCTCGGCATCCGGCCCGACGCGGTCGACGGCTGGTCCGACGGCGCGCCCTCCAGGCGCGTGCGGGACACCGCCGGAGGCGACGACAGCGCGGGGGCTTCCGAGATCCTCCCGGATAGCCCCACGGCGAGTCTGGGCATCCGGCCCGACGCGGTCGATGACTCGGCCGCCGCCGACGGCGCTGTCGAATTCTTGCCCGAAACCAGCGCGGCCAGCCGCGGCAACCGGCCCGACGTCGACTAGTTCTGCGCCCTGGCGGCGGTGCCGCCCCGAAGAGGCTCCATGGCCGACATCACGCTCGTCAACCTCAACATGCTCTACCTGCGGCACTGGGACGGCGTCGAACGCGAACGCCACCTGCCGCTCGGGCCGCTCTACCTCACGGCGGCGCTCGAAGCCGCGGGCTTCACGGTCGATTTTCGCGACTACCAGCAGCACGTGGCCGACGACGTGTTTTCCCGCGAGGCCATCGCCGATTTCTGCCGCGACCCGGCCCCCGTCATCGGCCTCTCGTGCATGGCCAATCTGCTGCCGTTCACGCTGCTCGCCGCCGAGGAACTGCGCCGGCGCTACCCCGACCGCGTCATCGTGCTCGGCGGCGTCGGGGCGAAGAGCGTCGAATGCGCGGTGCTCGACGCGTTCCCCTGGATCGACGCCGTCGCGCACGGCGAAGGCGAGCGCACCATCGTCGATCTCGTGCGCGCGGTGCGCGCGGGCGCTCCGCTCGACGACATCGCCGGGCTCGCCGTGCGCAAGGGTGGCCGGGCCGTGCTCAACCCGCCGCAGCCGCGTTTCCAGGAACTCGACCGGCTGCCCGCCCCGGCCTACCGCCACATCGACGTCAAGGCGTACGAAGGCTACGGCATCGTCACGTCGCGCGGCTGCCCGTACAAGTGCACCTTCTGCTCCGTGGCGCCCGTCTGGAACTTCGAGTCGTACTCGCGTTCGCACGCCGGCGTCATCGGCGAGATGCGGCGGCTCCACGAGGAAGCCGGTGTCCAACTCTTCCTCTTCCAGGACGAGTTCTTCGTGTCGACCAAACGCCACGTGCTCGGGTTCTGCGAGGCCCTCAAGAAGGCCGCGCTGCCCGTGCGTTGGAAGGCGTTTGGCCGCATCAACCTCACCGACGCCGAGACCATGGATGCCATGGCCGCCACGGGCTGCGTCGAGATCCGGTACGGCATCGAGAGCGGCTCGGCGCGGGTCCTCGAACGCACGCGCAAGGGGTTCACGCCCGAGCAGTCGGTCGAGGTGGTGGCCGAGGCGCTCAAGCGTTTTCCGCGCGTTGACGCGTTCTTCGTGTGGGGCTTCCCCTTCGAGACGCTCGAAGACTTCCACCAGACGCTGTTCCAGATGATCTCGTTCCGGCTCATGGGGGCGCGCATCCTGCCGTCGCTGCTCTGCTATCTGCCGCAGACCCGCATCTACGAGGAATACAAGGGCGACCCCAAGTTCACGTTCTGTCCCGACTTGCTGCCCGAGTACATGCTGACGGGGCACGAGGTCTGCCACACGGCCGCCGTCGAACTCGATGCCCAGCATCGCTGGGTGTTCGACCTCGTCACCCGCCATCCGCAGATTTTCCCGGGGTTCTACCACTACGACCTCGATGGCAACGTGCGGCCCAAACTCGCGCTGCTCCAGGAACACGGGTTCTACGGCAAGCCCGCGACGCACGAAGGCCACGCCGAGGGTACCGAATCGTGCGGCGCCCATTCGCCGCGCGTGTCGACCGAATTCGGCCGCCAGACGCTGACCCGGCCCGACGACGCCGCGGGCGCCGGGGTGGCGCTCGGCGGCTGAGACACCGCGGGCGGCGGCCGCCAGCGCGGCACACCGCCGAGAGGGAGGCAATCGTGGACCCGAAGCGCCAGCAACCCGATGGGCCCCAAGCCGGCCCGGCCGTCCCCGAGACCACGGCGCGCCAGCCGGCCCCGACCCGCGCGGTGGTGGGGCTCGAACAGCTGCTCTGCGCCGCGGCCGCCGAACCGGCGTTTGCCGAGGCGCTCTGTCGCGAGCGCGGCGCCGCGGCCGCGGCCCGCGGGTGGACGCTCAGCCCCGCCGAGGTGAGCACGCTGCACCTCATCCCCGAGGCGCAACTGCGCACGGCCATCGCGCGGCTCGACACGTCGCCGGCCAACGTGCAGCGGCGCAGTTTCCTGCGGGCGGTCGCGGCCTCGGCCGTGGCCATCGCCGCGGGCGGTGCCGCCGAGGCCTGTCGCGGCAGCGCCACGGCGACGGCGCCGCAGCCCGAGCTCACGGCCACGTCGCTCAACACGCCGGCGCCCGGCGGAGCGCGGCCCGACTGGCCGCCGCCCGAGCCACCGCCCGTGCCGCCGCCCGACGCCGGGCCCACGCCGCCCGTACCGCCGTCGCCCGCGGGCGGGGCGCGGCCCGACTGGCCCGAGCCTCAGCCGCCGCCGCCGGTGCCGGCGGGCATCCGCCCCGATCCGCCGCGG
>CAYRCM010000012.1:0-59837 GCA_964422715.1 uncultured Myxococcales bacterium
AGGGCGCGAGGCCGCAGCCGCGGCGGCGGGGGCGGCGCTGGCTGCCGCGGCGGCAGGGGTGGCGCTGGCAGCCGCGGCGGCAGGCGCTCCCGCCGGCTCGCCGGAGCGCCCCTTCTTGCCCTTCTTCTTCTTCTTGGCGTAGCCGGCCGAACGCTGGCCGGGCTGGCCGGAGACCGCCGCGCTCGCAGCGGGGGCCGGCGTCGCCGCGACGGCTGGGGACGCTGCGGCGGCCGCGGCCGGAGCGCTCTCGGGCCCCTGGGCGTCGTCGTCAGGACCCTCCTCGGGTTCGGGTTCGACGTCGACCTGCGGGGTTTCGCCGTCGGCGCGCTCTTCGCCGTCGGACGGGGTTTCGTTGACGAGCGCCTCGATGGCGCCGATGTCGAGGCCGTCAGCCGCGGCGGTCGTGCTGTCGAGGAGCGCATCGGAGTCGCGCTCGGCGGCGGCCTCGGCGATCTGGGCCCGCACGGCGGCCGCGGCGGCCGCGAGGTCGACATCGACCCGGGTGTCGCGGCCCGAGCGGGCCGGCGCGGGGCGCCTGGACTTCGGGCCGGCCGCCAGCGCCTCTTCGGAGAATTCGTCTTCCTCGTCGCGGAAGGCCGGGATGCCGGTTTCGGTGGGGCCGTCGTAGATGACCGGCTCCTCGCCGAGCGTGCGGACGCTTTTCAGCAGGTCTTCTTCGTCGCTGCGGTAGGCGCCATCGTAGACGTCGAGGGCTTCGGAGGTTTCGTCGAGCTCGGCGTCGTCGCCGCTGCCGGCCTCCGCCGCGGCCGTCTCGGCAGCCTCGCCCTTGATGAGGGCCGCAAGCCGGCTTTCGACGTTGGTGGCCTGCATGGCGGGTCGCGTGGATTCAGGGGCGAGGAGGTCGCGCAACAACGCGCGCAGATCGTCGGAAAGCCGCGCGTCGCCGACCCGCTCGGGCACATCGGCCGGAGGCGCGTCCGCCACCCGACGGGGCAGGCGCCCGTCGCCGAGCGGCGAAGCCGGCTCACCGACGACCATGTGGAACAGCAGCCGGCCGAGGCCGTAGAGGTCGAGTCCGGTACCGGGGGCGACAGCCGCGTCGCCGTCGCCCGCAGGGTCGCCCACCCCCGAGCTCCCCGCGCGCACCGCGGCCCGAAGGCGCGAAATGCCGTAGGCCGGCTCGGAGGAGCCATCGCCGCCCGCCCGCGCGTCGGGGTCGGGGAAGTCGAGGTCGGCATCGCCGTCGGCGGCCGCCTCGACGATGCGCCGCAGCCGCCCGAGCCCGTAGTCGCCGACCTTGACCCAGTCGTCCTGCTGGAAGGCCCGCACGAGGAAGACGTTGCACGGCCGCAGGTCGTCGTGGGCGATGCCGAGCTCGTGCGCTTCGACGAGCGAATGGCAAACCTGCCGGGCGATGCGCAGCGCGCGGCCGACTTCGAGCGGCTTCGTGCGGTGCTTGCCGTCGGGCAACACCTCGCTGAGCGGCAACCCCTCGATGTCGTCCATGACGAGGTAGAGGAAGCCGTCCTCGCTCGCGCCGAAGTCGTGGATGCGCACGGTGTTCGGGTGGCGCAGGCGTTCGGCGGCGCGCCCAAGCTTGTAGAAGCGCTTGATGACCCGCAGGTCCTTGCCGTATTCGGGGGCAAAGAGCCGCAGTGCCACCGTCTGGCCGACGTTGGGATGCCCCGCCCGGTAGACCCAGCCGAGGGCACTCTGGCCAAGCAAGGCCTTGACTTCGTAGCGCTCCTCAAAGACGCGGCCCACGAGCGCGATCCCGGAGGGGGTCACGAAGGTGCGGCGTTCGCCGACCATCGAGAAGCCGTCTCGGGGGCAGATCTTCGCGGAACTGGAGTAGCTGCAATACGGGCAAACATTCATGTCGTGCCACCGTCGCGCGGCCCAGAAAAAAAAGCCCGCACCCATGATAGAGGGGGTGCGGGGATCGGTCAATGAACCCGACGCGCCGGCCGACGGCGCCATTCCCACGCCGTCCTGCCGGGAGCCGAAAGGGGCACCGGCCGCCCGGATGCCGGCCGCGGTCCCGCCGCGGGGCGTCACTTGCCGATGCAGAAGCGCTCGAAAACCCGGTTGAGCACGTCTTCGGCGGTCGTCGCGCCCGTCACCTCGCCGAGGGCCGCGAGGGCGTCGCGGAGATCGGCGGCCGCGAATTCGAGCGGCACGTCGGCCGCCAGCGTCTGCGTGGCACGCGCGAGCGCTTCGGCCATGCTTTCGAGCGCGAGCGCGTGGCGAACATTGGAGACGACCACGGCCTCGTCGTGGCCCGGCGCGTCGGCGAGCGCCGCACGCACGAGCATGGCCAGCAAGGCGTCGAGGCCGGCGCCGCCGCGGACGGACACGGGCAGCGGCGCCCCGCCCGCACCCGCCGGACTTTCGGCGATGGCGGCAAGTTCGGCCGGCCCGAGGGCGCTCGGGCGGTCGGCCTTGGTCAAGACGACCCGGCTCGCGACGCCCCACGGCTCGGCCAGGAGGGCGCGGTCGGCCGGATCGAGCGGCTCGTTCTGAGCGATCAGCAACAGGAGCAGGTCGGCCGCCTGGCCCTGCTGGCGCGAACGCAAGATCCCTTCGGCCTCGACCACGTCCCGCGTGGGGCGCAGCCCCGCTGTGTCGACGAGTTCGATGGGCATGCCGCGCAATTCGAGGCGCTCGACCAGGTAGTCGCGCGTTGTGCCGGGCCGTTCGTGCACGATGGCGCGCGCCTGACCGAGCAGTGCGTTGAAGAGGCTGCTTTTGCCGACGTTCGGCTTGCCGAGCAGCACGACCCGGAAGCCCTCACGCAGCCGCCGGCCGTAGGGCGCCGAGCGCAGCAGCGCGCGCACGTCCGCGAGGACTTCGGCGAGCCGCGCGGCCACGCCCGCACGGTCGGGCGGTTCGACGTCGCTGTCGGCGAAATCGAGCGCCACTTCGAGGGCCACGAGCGCGTCGGTCACGCGCTCGCGCAGCCCCGAGAGGGTTGCGGCGAGCAGCCCGCGCGCCTGTCGCAACGCGAGTTCGGCGGCCCGCCGGGTCGGCGCCTCGATGAGGTCGGCCACGGCCTCGGCCTGGGTCAGGTCGAGCCGGCCATGGAAGAAGGCCCGCCGTGTGAACTCGCCCGGTTCGGCCAGCCGGCAACCGGCCTGCACTGCGGCCAGCAGCAGCGCCTCGGCCACGACCCGGCCCCCGTGCCCGTGCAATTCCACGACGTCTTCGCCGGTGTACGAACGCGGGGCCGCCATCAGGCACGCCAGGCCATCGTCGAAGGGCACGCCGCTCGCCGGGGCCACGAACACACCGCGGTAGAGCTGATGCGAGCGCCACGGCCCCGGGGTGTGCCGCCGAAACACGCGCTGCAGCACCTCGCGGGCGGCCGGTCCGCTGATGCGCACGAGCGCCACGGCGGCCTGCCCGCGGGCCGTGGCCGCGGCGGCGATGGTGTCGGGTGCGAGGGGCGACGCGTCCATGCGGCCTGGCATACCAGCCGGCCCGCCCCGGGTCAACGCCCGCCGGATGCGGCCGGGCCCCGTTTCGGCGCGGCTTGACACCCCGCAGCGCGTCTGCTACGACCCGCCCGCCTGCGGTCGACGTTCGTTTTGGGGTTGCGCTCAGAGGCGGCGGGCCCCGCCCAGTGGGGCGACACACGAGGACGAGCATGAGCGTGCGTGTTCACGGAACTGTCAAGTGGTTCAATGATACCAAGGGGTTCGGCTTCATTCAGGGCGATGCCGAGGGCCAGGACATCTTCGTGCACCATTCGTGCATCCGCGAAGAGGGCTTCCGCAGCCTGAGAGAAGGTCAGGCCGTCGAGTTCGAGATCGTCCCCGGCCCCAAAGGTCCTTCGGCCCGCGACGTCGTCAAGGTCTGACCCGCACCGTCCCCCCGGCCGGCCCGCAGCGGCCGATCGCGGCCCCACACCGCCGGCCTGCCGCACGCGCCCGAAGCGCCCGCCACGCAGGCCACTTCCTACCGGCGACCCGCGAACCCTCGAGAATCAACGGTCAGGGCGTCGCCCGCCCAAGGAAATGCGGCGCCAGCGCAAAAAAGGCGCTGAGCGCCAGCGCCAACACGACCCCCACGACCGCCGCCCAGCGCGGCAGCTCGCTCTCGGGAGAAACGCCGTCGGCATCGGGGGCCACGGGGTCGTCGATGGTGCCGGGAGGAGAGCCGATGTCGAGGTCGTCGAGCACGACGGCGTCGTCCATGGACGCGGTGATGCGCCGCGCGAACGCGTCGGCGACGGCCGGCACACGCCCCGCCGGGACGGCCGGCTGCGTGGGCAGGCGGGTGCCCGGCGTGCGTTCGGCGAGGCCCGCCCCATCGCCGAGGCCCGGACCGGTCCGCGCGGGCCGCGGCTGCGCGGCGAGTTGGGCGCGGAACGCCGGCGCCTCGTCGACCCGCTGCCAGTTCTCGCCTTGCCGCCAGACCAGGTCTTCGCCGGAGATGACGCCCGCCGCGATCCAGGTCAGGAGATTGCGCTGGCTGTAGAAGGTCAACAACGTGCCATCGGGCTTACGCACGTGCCAGAAGGCCGGCAGTTCGCCTGGGGCGGCGGTCGCGCCGGCGGGCACGGGGGCCGCCTCGCCGGGCGCGGGTGGCTGCACGGGCGGGCCGTTCGGCAGGCCCGCCGGCGGGCCGCCGCCGCTGCCCGCGGCTGGCGGGGCTGCGGCCGTGGCGCTCGCCACGACGCGCGGCGGCGCCGTCGGGCGGGGCGGGCAACGCACGGTAAAGCGCCGCCCGCAGGCGGGGCACGGTCGGATGAAACGGTCTGCGGCATCGGGTGGCGGCGTGACCGGCACCTTTTCGAGGCAGTGCGGACATTGAACTTGCATGCGGTTGCCCTCCGAGGGCTGGCAGCCCGTTGCGCATCGAATCCCGCGAGGCCGGCGCCGGTCCCGGCCCCCGCCGTGGCCTTCAGCGAGTGCGAATCCAGGGCGCCGGTGGTGGAGGCGCGCCCGGCGGCGCCGGGTTCGCCGGAGGCGTGGCTTCGAGCGTGGCCTGCACGGTCAGCAGGTCGTTTTTGGGTACCTGCACGTAGCGCACCCAGCGGTCGTAGCCGGCCTTCTCGAGGCGCAGGAGGTAGCGTTGCGCGACGAGCGGCAAAGGCTCGGGGAGCGGGGTCGTGCCCACGAGTTTGTCGTCGAGAAAGACCTGCACCCCGTCGCCCGGCTCGCACGCCACCTGGAGCCGCCCGTGGAAGGTCATGGCCGAGAGCTGGCCGCTCACCGTCTCTTCGGTGCCCGCCGGCACGGTGACGCTGTCGCCGAATTCATGGTGGTCTTCGAGGCGCACGGCGATGGTGTAGTTGCCCGCCTGCACGTCGACCCCGCGCAGCGGCGTGAGGCCCACGAACACGTTCTGCACGAAAACCTGGGCTTCGGCCGGCTCGACGAGCACGTGGAGTTTCGCGAGCATGCCGCGTTTGCCGAGCACCGCCAGGCAACGGGCGCGCTTGGCCGTGAGTTCGGCCACCTCTTCGCCCTGCGGGTCGAGCAGCACGTAGGCATGGGCCGAGAGTACCACCATGTCCCAGCGTTTGAGCGCTTCGGCGACGGTGGCCAGATTGAAGTAGAGGTCGGGGCTGCGCCCGTTGAGGGCGAGCGCCTGGGTGTACTGGTCGAAGGCCTCGGCATAGCGGTGCGTGCGCACGAAGCGGTTGCCGGAAGCGAAGTGACGGGCGAAGCGGCCCATGCGCTCGGCGTCGTCGGCGGGTGGCGCCGGGGCCGCGGCGCGAGCGGCGCAGGCGAGCGTGAGGAGCGCGCCGCAGACGAGGGCGGCGAGGGTTTGGGGCGCCCGGGGCATGGTCTACCTCCCTTCGGGGGGGGCCGGGGCAGACGGCCCGTCTCGGTAAACGATGAGCGTGCGGGAGACCGGCGCAACTTCGCCTTCCTGGGCGTAGACCCGCACCTGGTTCGTGCCCGCCTCGAGCGGAACGACGGTGTCGATCGCGAGTTCGGCGGCAGCGTGTCCATCGGGGGCCGCGCGCCGGTAGAACACCTTGTCGTCGTTGACGTAGACGACCACCGAGCGCGGGCCCACGAGTTCGCTCGGGGCAAAGCGCACGGTGGCGCGGAGCGGCAACGTGGCATCGCTGACGTGCAGACGGGCGGCGGTGTCGGGCCGTAGCACGATGCTCGGCGAGCGGTAGGCGCTGATGGGCTCGACACGCGGGGGCTCGATGGGCGCCCCGCCGGCCGCAGCCGGTCGGGTTTCGGCCTGGGGCAGCCAACCGCGACCAAAGGCGCCGATGTCGGCCCGCGCCCAGCCGTTGAGGACCCGGTCGACGTCGACCACGGTGCCCCCCGCGAGCACCGCCACGGCCGGGCTGTCGAGCGCGGCCCCGGCCCGCACCTGGACCCCGGGGTTGGCCGCCACGAGCCGCATGGACACGGGCTGGGGGGCCGCGCCGGTGGGGAGCACCGGCAGGGCCACGCGAACGGTGCGGGCCTCGCGCAGCGTGGGGTCGGAGACGCGCAGTTCGAGCTCGGCGCGCGCGGCGTCGAGCGTGGGTTGCACCTCGACGTCGAAATCGACGTGTGCGCCCGCGCCGACGGCCAGGCCCGGCAGCTTCTGGCGGCCGCCGTGGATGAACACGCCGTCGCCGGACAGGTTCTTGACGGTGGCCACGATGCCGAGGCTCTCGCCGGCCCCCTCGTTGTCGATGCGCAGCCGCAACGTGAAGCGTTCGCCGCGCTGCACGAGCCCGTCGCCATTGCCCGATTCGTCGATGACCTGGCAGCCGAGCGCGAAGCTGGGGCGCGGCCTTTCGACGATAGTTACGGGCAGTTGCGTCTTGACGGCGAGCGGCTCGCCGGCCGAGTGCAGCACGAAGCGCACCGGCTCGTAGCGGCTCAGCGCCCCGCGCCCGACCGACACCGGCAGCGACCAGCTGCGGCTCGTGCCCGGCGCCACGTAGCCGAACACGAGCTCACGGTCGGCGAAGGGAGCGTAGTCGGACTCGGTGACCGCGACGGCGCGGTAGATGGGCGTGGCCCCCTGGTTCGTGAGCGTGGCCTGGAAGCGCACTTTGTCGCCGGCCGCGACAGGGCCGCGGCCGGCAGCCAATTCGGCGCGCAGGACGAGCCCGGCCGGGGCGGGTGGCGCCTCACCGGCCGGCGCCGGGCGCCAATCGACGCCGAGTTTGCCGAGCGCCTGGCGGATGCGTTCGTCTTCGGCCGCCGCGACCTCGCCGTAGAGTTGGTGCGCCCCCGCCACGAGGGCCGTGCGCCCGCCGGTCACGCCGCGCAGCAGCAGGGTTTCGGCGAACCGGATCTCGGCGTCGGCCTGGAATTCGTCGTCGTCTTCTTCGTCGTCGCTGGCCTCGGCGGCGGGCGCCGGGGCCGCCTCGTGCTCGTTTTTGAGAAACGCGAACGAGACGGCGGGGCGGTCGTCGGTGCGGGCCTTGAGGTGTACGAGGTGCTTCGGCAGGTTGCTTTCGCCCCAGACCTCGTTTTTGGAGACCACGAGGTCCATCTGTTCGGCGTCGACGAGCACCGGCACGGTCTGCACGTCGGGCGGAATGCCGATGGACTGGATGGAGCGGTCGCCCGGCGTGAGGTACTGCGCCACGGTCAACTTGAGCGCGGCGTCTTCGATGTCGTAGAGCACCTGCACGCTGCCCTTGCCGAACGTGCGCTCGCCGAGCAGCAGGGCCCGGTCGTTGTTCTTGAGGGCCCCCGCGACGATCTCGGAGGCGGAGGCGCTGCCGCCGTTGACGAGCAGCACGAGCGGTACGTCGGGCAGGGTGCCGTCGGCCTCGGCGCGCTTCTCGTCGCGCATGCGGTCGCCGGCGCCGACCGTGGTGACGATGGTGCCGGCATCGAGAAAGGCGTCGGAGACCTCGATGGCGGCATCGAGCAGACCGCCGGGGTTGTCGCGCAAGTCGACGATGAGCCCCCGAAAATGGCCCGACGTGTTCAGTTTCTCGACTTCGCGGGTGAGCTCGTCGTAGGTGTTCTGCTGGAAGTGCTTGACGTGCACGTAGCCGACCCCGCGGCCCAGCGGGCGGCTCGTGACGCTGCGGATGCGAATGCGATCGCGCCGGATGGTGAAGCCGCGCGGCTCGGGCCAGTCTTTGCGTTGGACGAGCACGGTGACGGGGGTGCCGGGCTCGCCGCGGAGCCGCTCGACGGCCTCGTTGAGCGTCATGTTGACCGAAGATTGACCCTCGATGGCAACGATGGCGTCGCCGCGTTTCAGGCCCGCGCGGGCCCCGGGAGTCTCGGCCATGACCGAGAGGATGACGAGGCGGCCGTCGCGGATGGAGATGACGATGCCGACGCCGCCGAACTCGCCTTCGGTGCCGAGTTTCATCTCGCGGTAGACGACCGGATCGAGCATGACGCTGTGCGGGTCGAGGGTGCGCAGCATGCCGTTGATGGCGGCGTATTCGATGCGCGCGGGCTCGCGCCAGTCGCCCAGGTTGGCCTCGAGGAACTCGAAGATATCGAGCAGTTTCCAGTTCATCTCGTAGAGGTCGCCGACCCCGCCGAGCGCGAACGTGCGCTGCGCGCCATTGACCGTGATGCGCAACCACTGCGGCTTCTGGCCCTCGCCCTTCGGCCCCGACTCGACGAGCAGCGGCGGCACGAGTTGCTGCACGGCGTTCAGGGCGCCAACCAGCATGCGCGCGGGCTCGATGCGCTCGGGCTCGACGTAGTAGGAACGCAGGTAGCCGACGCAGCGGGTGAGGATGCGCAGCCGCGACAGATCGTAGGCGCCGGCGGCCTCTTCGGCCGGCGCCACGAGCTCGTTCGGCTCGACGCTGAAGTGGTAGCCGCGGTCGGCAAACGAGAAGGTGGCGAGCACGTACACGAGGCCCGCGAGCGACAGCGCCGAGACGACGGTTCGGACGGGCACGCGGACCAACGGAATACCCCTGACCAGTCGGAGCGTGGGGTGTCCGGGGTCCGCGACCGGCCGGGCCGCGCGGCACCCCGCATCCCCGCGTACACTAGGCCAGCACCGGCCAAAAGTCACGGCGTGACAGGCGACCCCAGGCGTCGGGCCGACGCGGGAGGCCGGACGCCTGGGGCCGACGTTGACCGCCCGCGGCCGCGCTGGTAGGGGTGGGGCGAGGCCGCCCGGGACGTGAGGCGAGTTTCGGATTCGGGAGATGCGAACGTGAACGACGGGCTCCAGACAGCGGAACGGGGCAGCGCGGAAGACTTTCTCGAATGGGCGCTGCGGCGGCTGTGGCTCACGGTGCGCGACGCGGCGCTCGCCCGGATGGCGGGTGGCGACCGCGAGGCCTTACGCGCCGAACGCGCCGACCTGGCGGCGCAACGCACCGAGGCCGAGCAACGGCTCGCCGCGTGGCGCGCCGCGCCCGGGGGGCCCTACCCGCTCGACGCCCTGGCCGAACGCCACGGGCTCGGGGCCTTCGAGCGCGAGGCGCTGCTGCTCGCCCTGGCCCCGCGGCTCGATCTGGCTTTCCTCGACTTGTTCGCGTCGCTACGCGGCGGACCCATGCGCGCGGCCGACGTCGACTGCGTGCTGACGGTGCTGTGCACCACGTTTGCCGAGCGGCTGCGCGCGCGGCGCCTCTTTCTGCCGGGGGCGCCGCTCGTGCGCCATGGGCTCGTGACGGTCGAGCCGCTCGCGCGCGACGGGGTCGACGCACTCTTGCAGGCCGAGATCCGCGTGAGCGACGCGGTCGTGGCCGAACTCAGCGGCGCGGCGGTGCCCGACGCCCGCCCGAGCGGCCCGACGGCGGTACCGGGGGCGGCCACCCTGGCGGCCCTGGTGGCGCCGGAGCGCTGCCGCGCCGAACTCGAACGCATCGCGCTGCTCTTCGCGGCCGGGCCGGGCCGCTCGGTGCTGCCGGGCAGTGCGGTCGTCCTGCTGCACGGCCCGCCGGGGACCGGCAAGACGTTCGCGGCCGAGGCCCTCGCCGCGGCCATGCAGCGACCGCTCGTGCGCCTCGACGACCTGCAGCTCTTCGACCCGCATCGCGCGTTTGCGGTCAACGTGGCGCGCCTGTTGGAGGCCGCGGCAGCACTCGAGGCCCTGGTGCTCGTCGACGCCTGCGAGCGCCTGCTCGACCGCCGCGTCACGCTCAACCCGCACCTGCACACGTTGCTCGACGCCATCGACAGCCATCCCGGCCCCGTCGTGCTGTGCACGAACCGACCCGAGGCGCTCGACGAGACCATCGAACGCCACGTGACGTTCCGCCTCGCTTTCGAGGCCCCCGGGGCACGCCTGCGCGAACAGCTTTGGCGCCAGGAAACGGCGCTGGTCGGGCCGCTCGCGGCCGGTATCGACTTCGCGCGGCTCGCGCGGCAGCACGCGTTCACGGGGGCCGCCATCCGGCTCAGCGCGCGCGTTGCCCGCTCTGAGGCGGCCCGACGCGCCCCCGACGCGCCCATCACTGCGGCCGACCTCGAAATCGGCGCCCGCAGCCAGGTGCGCCACCGGCTCAGCCAGTACGCCGAGCGGAGCCAGACGCACCTGCGCCTCGACGACCTCATCGTGCCGGGCGACGTACGCCAGCAGATTGGCGAGATCCTCGATGCCGCGCGCGCCCGGCCGCGGGTCTTCGACGAGTGGGGCTTCGCCGAAAAGATCACGTCCGGGCGCGGACTTTCGTGCCTGTTCGACGGCGAGCCGGGCACCGGCAAAACGCTCTGCGCCGAAATCCTCGCGGGCGAACTCGGTCTCACGCTGTATCGCATCAACGTGGCGCAGGTGGTCGACAAGTACGTCGGCGAAACCGAGAAGAACCTGACGCGCATCTTCAAGGAGGCCAACGCCGCGCACTCCTTGCTGTTGTTCGACGAGGCCGACGCGCTGTTCGCCTCGCGCGTCAACGTCAACTCGGCCCAGGATCGCTTCGCCAACCTCGAAATCAACGTGCTGCTGCAGCTCATGGAACGCTACGACGGGGTCGTGGCGCTCACGACGAACCTGAAGCAGAGCATCGACAAGGCCTTCGAGCGACGGCTCGGCTTCAAGATCCATTTCCCGTTTCCGGATGCCGAGTTCCGCGAACGCATCTGGCGCCACTTGATTCCCGAGCGGGCCCCGCTCAGCGACGATGTCGATTTCCGCGCGCTCGCCCAGTCGTTCGAGTTGTCGGGCGGCAGCATCAAAAACGCGCTCGTCCGCGCCGCCTGCCGCGCGGCCGCCGCCGAGCGCGCGCTCGGCATGGCCGATCTGGCCGACGCGGCCCGCCGCGAGTGCATCGCCGCCGGCAAGATCTACCGCTCCATGCCCGTCGAAGAGGAGTTCTGAGCGGCGGGCGGCGCGCCGGCGCCTGCGGCCGCGCGTTCCCGCGAGGGGAGACGCCATGACGAGGCCGGATTCGGACGCCCCGGGGACGATTGCCGCCCCCCCGCGGCCCTACGCGCACTCGCGCGAGTTGTTCGACGACCACGGCGTGCGGCTGCTGCTCTACCTCAAACACTACCTGCTGCGCTTCTGGCCGCGCCTCACCGATGCGAGCGGCAACCTCAACGACCTGTACGTCAGTCTTTCCGAGGCGTTGCAGGCGCTCGACGTCGATCCGCAGGCCCTCGGCGTGGCGGTGCCGCCCGTGGCGCGGCCGGCCCACGACCCCGACGCGTTGCCGCGCATCGAGGGGGCCATCCGGCGCTGGAACGAACGCATCGCCGAGCGCCTGAGCCTCAGCATGGACGGCCAGTCGCTCACGACCGAGGACCTGCGGGCGTTGTTCGGCCTCGACGACGTCGAGATGGACGTCATCTTGACGCTCGCGCGCATCCAGAGCGACCTCGAATTCTGTCGCCTGTGCACGTTCGCCTGGGCCGATTTCACGCGCAAGCAGCCCTACGTGAGTTTTCTCCTCGACCTGCTCGCCGTGCCCGCCGGCCGACGCAAGGCGGTGGTCGAGGCGCTGCGGCCCGAAGGCCGGCTCGTGCGCCACCGCCTGGTGCTGCTTCACGACGCGGGCGACTGGGTGCCGCGCACGCCGCACTTCTTCCAGCACATCTCCATTGCCGACCGCATCGGGCGCTTTCTGCTCGACGAAGACCGCGGCGCGGCGGAGGCCGGCCTGCCCTTCACGCTCGTCACCGAGGCCCCTGCGCCCGAGCGACTCTGCCTCGCCCCCGACGTGCTGAACGACGTCGTGGCCGCGGTCGAACGGGCGCGCCGCGTGGGCCCGGGGCGCAGTCTCGTGGCACTCTACGGTCACCCCGGTGTCGGCCGCACGACGCTGGCCGCCGGCCTCACCCGCCGGCTCGGCAAGGCGCTACTCGTCGTCGCCGCCGAGCCGTTGCTCGCGCGCAGCCCGGCCGAGCTCAGGGCGACGCTCGGCGACTGCCTTCGTGAGGCACTGTTGCGCGACGCCGTGCCGCTCATCGAACTCGGCGCCGGGCTCGGCGACGGCCCCGAGCACCGCGACACGCGCGACGCGTTTGCCCGCGCCCTCGACACGCACCGCGGACACCTGTTCCTCACGGCCGCCGAGGCGCAGCCCTGGCTGTCCGACCTGGCCGAGGTGCAGGAGGTGTTTCTGCCGTTCACGTCCAAGGCCGACCAGCGGCGGGCCTGGCAGGAAGCGCTCTCCGGTGAGGTGCAGCTCAAGGCCGGCGTCAACGCGCCGTACCTGGCCGCGCGCTTCAACCTCACGGCGGGCCAGATCCACCGCGCCGTCGCCGAGGTGGCCGGCCACGGCCGCCGCCGGCACCACCCGCCGGGCGGGGCGGGTGCGCCGGGCGCGCGCGAAGTGGGCGAGGCCGAAATGGTGGCCGCCGTCCGCAAGCTCGTGCGCCACCAGATCGGCACACTGGCGACGCCCAGCTACACCGAGCTCGACTGGGACGACGTCGTCCTCGAAAGGGAGGTCGTTGCGCAACTCAAGGAAATCGAGAAGTTCGTGCAGCACCAGGACGTCGTCTTCGACCGCTGGCAGTTGCGCCGGCTCGCGGGCGGCCGACGCGGCACGGCGGCGCTGTTCTCGGGCCCGCCCGGCACCGGCAAGACGCTCGCCGCCACGCTGCTCGGCAAGACCCTCGGCCGCGACGTGTTCCAGATCGACTTGTCGCGCATCGTCGACAAGTACGTCGGCGAAACCGAGAAGAACCTCAAACGGCTCTTCGACGAAAGCGAGTACGCCCAGGTCATCCTGCTGTTCGACGAGGCCGACGCGCTCTTCGCGAAACGCACCGCCGTGCAAACGTCGAACGACCGCTACGCCAACCTCGAAGTCAGTTTCCTTCTGCAGCGCATCGAGACCTTCAACGGCATCTGCATCCTGACGACGAACCACGAGGAGAACATCGACGTCGCCTTCAAACGCCGGCTGCGCTATCGCGTGCGCTTCCCGGCCCCGGACGCCGACCTGCGCGAAGCGCTCTGGCGCTCCATGCTGGCCCATACCGAGGGCATTGAAGAGGGAATTCCGTGGAAGCGGCTCGCTCGCGACTTCGAGTTCTCAGGCGGCCACATCCGCAACGCGGTGTTGCGCGCGGCGTTCGCGGCGGCGGCCGAGGGGCGACGCATCGGCGGCGAGCACCTGCAGCGCGCGGCGCTGGCCGAAGCCCGCGAGTTGGGCCAGCTCGTGCGCGACGACGCGGGGCTCTGACACCCAGTCGCCTTCCTTCGGATACCCCTGTTGCCGTCGTCGCTCCCCCCTGCGGCGTACCCGGAGTACGCCTCGGGGGATCGCGCCTCGGCGCCTCGGTATCCTCTGGAACGCAACTGGGTATGACGACGGCCGCCCGCGGCCCGACCCGGCGCGGATGAACCCGGGGCGCGACGTCGCCGCGGGACGTCTCGAACGGCTCGTCTGGATTCGTCTTCAGGGCAGCCGGGCGTAGCTGATGACGGACGGCGTGGAGTGCGTGCCGACCTGGGTGGTGCCGTTCGTGAGTTCGATGACGATCTCTTTCTTGCCGTGGTCGACGGTGCCGGCCGTGGTGCCGAAGCTGTGCCAGCCCTGCTGGTCGCGATAGGCCGACAGCCAGACCAGACTCCAGACCACCGCGCCCCAGGTGGCGGCATTGGCCGACAACTTGGCCGGCAACGCCGCCGCGAGTTTGTCGGTGGGCTGCTTTTTGGCGTCGGCTTCGGTGGGCCCGGTCCAGGGACCGGACTTGGCCAGGTTGTTGACTTCGGTGGCGGCCTTTTCGATCGAGATTTGGTAGGCGTACAGCAAGTCGGCCAGGTGTTCGTCCTCGGCGGCCCAGATGCGCGACGCGAACGACGGGGAGATGCGCAGGATTTTCTTGTAGGTCTCCATCTTGGTGGTCTTGCCGTCGCTCACGGGAACGGCCTGCGTGCCGATATCGTGGTCGCCGGCCGGCGACGAGACGCAGGGATGCACGGCATCGGTGGCCGCGGTGGGCCGCACGGCCGCCACGAATTCGAGCTGCGGCGCCGTGCCGCCGCCCGTGGGGGCCGGGCTCGTGGTGGTGCCGCCGCCGGGCGCGGGCGTGGTGCCGGGGGCCGGGGTGCTGCCCGGCGTGGGCGCGACGACCTTCTGCTGCTGCTTGACGTCGAAGTCGAACTTGGGCACGCCAAACGTGTTCTGCGGCGTGACGAGGCCCAGCGTGTTCGGGAATCCCCCGGGTTTGGCCCACGAGTTCGTGCCGGCGCGCAGCCCGGGGCCGGACACGAGACGGCCGAGCTCGGCCTGGAGGTCGATCTGGGCAAAGAAGTTGCCCGCCGTGTGCAGCGTGGCCGGGGTGCCGCCGCCCGCGCCACCCGGGGCCGCTCCGCCGCCGCCCGCGCCACCGGGCGCACCGCCGCCGGCCGCACCGGGCCCGGCGCCGCCCGCGTTCTGCTGTTCCTGCGCGGCCTGCTGCTGCTTGATGCGTTCTTCTTCCTGTTTGACGAGCTGCTGCACCTGCTGCTCGATTTGGTTCTGGTCGAGCGTTTCGGTTTCGGCAGCCCCCGCCTCGGCGGTTTCGGTTTCGAGCAGCGGCGAGCGCTTCTTGGTGTCGTCGCTTTCGAGCCGTTCGCTTTCGGGGCCCGCCGCCTCGGCCTCGACCTGCCGCTCGGCTGCCGGCCGCCCGGCGGTGAGTTCGGCATCGTCGGCAAACAGATCGCCGAGCGTCTTGCGGTCGACGGCCCGAAGTTCCCGGCTCTGGGCCACGCGCCCCGATTGTGCCCGCGCGTCGAGGGCGGGCGCCGTTTCCTTGCGTTCAGGCCGCGACGCCCGCAGGCGCCGTTCCTGTTCTTCGTGCATCGCCGACTGGCTCATGGCTTGCCCTCCCCCTTTTCGCTCGACTCGGTTGTCGCGGCCCGCCCCGGCAGTTGCCGGAAGAGAATCTCATTATATCCGATTTGCCGGGCAACGTCGTCGGTGGCAAGCCGCGCGTCGAAGTCGCGCCAGATGCGCGCGTCGCCGGCACACGTGAACTGCTGGCACACGAGCGGCCGGTTTTCCCAGGTGCGGCAGCGCAGCGTCTCGGGGTCGAGGTAGACGCAGTGGCCGTATTCGCCGCGCAGCAGCCGGAACGGCCGTTCGAGGTCCCAGAGGATCCGCCCCTCGTGGATTTCCAGGACCGACAGGTACACGTTGAAGAGCGAGCAGCAGGCCGCACCACAGCGATCGAGGCGCGCGGCGCAGTCGACGTGCACGGGCGGGCCGGGCGGGGCGTTGGGGTCGATGGGGTAGAGCTGCGGCCCCGTCCAGGCCTCGGCCCGCTCCTTCGAGACCTGCTCGACGACCGAGTGGCGGCGCGCTTCGAATTCGGTGAGGCCGATGACCCCCTTCGCGATGAGCAACTCGATGAGCGTGCGGATCTCGACCGTGTTCTGGAAACTGTCCTTCGTCAGGTTGGCATCGACGCCGTGACAGCGGATGAACGCCTGGCGCAACGCGTCGCTGAGCCCGGGCAGGCTCAGTTGCGGGTGGGCGACGGCGGATGCGGCGGGCGCACCCGGATCGGAACCTGCGGGACGGTTGGCGGACATGGGTGTGAACCTTCCCAGCGCTAGAACCCGGCGGTGGGCAGCGCGGCGGTGGGCGGCGGGCCGATGTAGTAGGCCGGCCGACCCTGCGGGTCAGGGGCGACGGTGAGCCCGAGGGCTGCAAGCGTCCCGGCGGGGAGGACGCCGACGTCGAGGCCCGCGCCGGCCTCGGCCCGCCGGCCGAGCGCCCAGGCGAGGGCGCGCAGGAAAAGGGCGCGCGCGGGCGTCTGGGCCGCGGCGGCCTGGAGCGCCAGCGGAGCGGCCGCGGCCCCTTCCGCGCGCAACTGCGCAAGGCACAAAAGGAAACGTTCATCGGAAGCGACGGCCGCCGCGCGGGCCACGGCCGCCAACCGCTCGGCCGCGGGCTCGGCGCGCCCGGCCTGGAGCAGCCGAGCCGCTGCAAGCCACTCGCCGCGCGGATCGGCGAGGAGGCCAACGGGCCCGCCGGCCGCCGGCTGGTAGGCACCGGGACGCGCGGCCGCGAGCGCCCGGCCGACGACCGTGGCCGGCGTGGCGTCGAGCAGGGCCAGACCCTGTTGACCGGCAAAGAAGCCGCCGCCGACCCCAAACCCCGGCGCCTGGGCCCACATGAGCACGATGGTGTCGGGCCCGCCGGTCGGCGCGAGCCATTCGAGCACCCGCGCCTCGGCCAGCGCCACGTTGAGTTGCGGCCCGCGCGGGCCCTGCATGAGCAAGGCCCGGACCTCGGGCGAGGCCGCGACGACTTCGGGCGGCGCGTCGTGGGGCTCGTAGCCGACCCGCTGCACTTCGATGTGCGCCAGCGTGGGGGCGCGGAGCAGCCGTTCGCCCGGATTGTCGGGGACCGCGAGCCGCTCGCCGAGGTAGGCGAGCAGAGCCGCGGGCGTGCTTTCGATGAGGTGGTTTGCAGCCGGGGCACCGAGCCCCGCGCCGAACGCCGGATGGTTCATGGTATCGCCCCCGGGCGCAGTGTCGGCGGGTGCCGCCTCGGCCGGCCGCCCGATCGAGAGGAGCACGAACGCAACCCCGAGACGCGAGCAAGCCGCCAACAGGCCGTTCATGCCCCCGATGGTCCGGGAAAGCCGTTTGAGTGTCAAGGCGTTGTGCTATCATACCGGCGTCCCTGGCGCTCCCCAGGGCGATGCGAGCGACGCGCCATGAGCCGCAACACCGACCTCAAGATTCAGAAGGAACGCATCATCCACCTGTTCGAAACCTACGGTCTCGTGCAGTTGGAAGAAACGTCCGGGGTGCTCAACTACTGGAGCGAGAGACTCGAAAACATCGACCAGATCGACGAGGTGGCGCCGCTCGAAGAACTCTTCGAAGAAATGCGCACCGACGTCGACCGGCTGCAACTGCTGCGCCACCGCCTGCGCCAGGAACGGGAACAGGAGCAGTCCCGCGAAAGCGAACAGATCCTGAGCCGTCTCCTGCGCATGCTCGAAGAGATGTTCGACCGGCTGAAAAGGCGGCTCTGGCAGGTCCGCTTCGACCGCTGGGCCAACGTGGCGCTCTACAACCCGCTGCACCCGCGCCACCACCCCAAACTGGAACAGGACAAGACCAAGCCCAAGGACTCGGCCCGCGCCAAGACCCGCTCGCTGTTCCTCGAAGACGTCAAGAAACGCACCGGCCCCGAAGTCCCCGAAAAAGAGTTCGACGGCTAGCGGCCCTCTCCAACGACGCCCCCGACCGCCCCCCTGCGACCAGGTCCGAGCGAGTGGAGGCGGGCCCAAGTGCATGGAAGCAAGCCGATGGGGGCGCAGGTGTGGCAACGCCGGGGCGAGCACCGAATTGGCGCCGTCGACCCCGCAGTGGGGCCCGGATCCGCTCGCGAGACGGGAGGTGGGTGGGGAATTGGGGGCTGCACGCCGGCTTTACAGGGGCGGCACTTTGGGTTAATCCGTTCCGGTTTGCGGACCGGCCGGGTTCGCTGTACGACGATGCCTTTGACATCTGCGGCGGGGCGTGCATGACAGGTGGATGAGCGACTTGCACCGGTAGTGGTCTTCGTCGGCAACTTCGGCAGTGGCAAGACCGAGGTCGCCGTGAACTTTGCCCTGCGCATGGCCCAACGCGGCGGCCGCGTGCGGCTCGCCGACCTCGATATCGTCAACCCGTATTTCCGCTGCCGCGAAGCGCGCCAGCCGCTCGAAGCGCAGGGCGTCGAAGTCGTGCTGCCGCCCGATCAGTACCTGACCGCCGACCTGCCCATCGTCGTTCCTGAAATCCGCGGCATGATTCAGCGTCCCGACGGCTTGAGCATCCTCGATGTCGGCGGCGAGGACATGGGCGCCACGGTGCTCTCGAGCCTCCACGAAGCGTTTCGGCCCGGCGGCTACGACTTCTTCGTGGTCGTCAACCACCTGCGGCCGTTCACCGACGACGTCGAGAGTTGCCTCGACCTCATCGCCAAGATCGAAGGCGCATCCCGCCTGAAGACGACGGGCATCGTCGGCAACTCGCACCTCATGGACGAGACCACCCCGGACATCGTCGAGGCAGGCCACGCGCTGGCCGCCGAAGTGGCCGGGCGGCTCGGCGTTCGTTTGGCCTTCGTCACGGCGCCCGAAGCGCTCGTGGCAAAGCTCGACCGGGAGAAAGTGCGCTGCCCCGTGCTGCCGCTCCAGCGGCTCATGCTGCCGCCGTGGCGGCGGCGCGAAAAACTGGGCAGCGCGAATTTCCTCCCCTAGCGCGGGCGCGGCGGCCCCCGGCGGCGCTGCGCTCCGACTCGAAAGACTTGCTGCCGGTCGCCCGCGGACCGGCCACGGGGATTGCGATGCCCCAGATCACCGTCGAACGCGACCGCTGCAAGGGCTGCGAGCTCTGCCGGCACGCCTGTCCGCAGGGCATCATCGCGATGTCCGAACAGATCAACGTCAAGGGCTACTTCTACGCGGTGGTGGCCGACCCGGGCCGGTGCATCGGCTGTCGCATCTGCGCCATCACCTGCCCCGACGTGGCCATCACGGTCGGCGTCAACGCCGTGCAGTACCAGCTCTTCGACTATTGAGGCGGCACATGGCCAAAAAACTCATGAAGGGGGCGGAAGCCATCGGCGAAGCGGCCATTCGCGCGGGCTGCAAGAACTACTTCTGCTACCCCATCACGCCCCAGACCGAGGTGGCCGAATACCTGGCGCGCCGTCTGCCCGAGGTGGGCGGCGTCTTCCTGCAGGGCGAATCCGAGGTGGCCGTCTCGAACATGCTGTTTGGCGCCTCGTCGGCCGGCGAGCGCATCTTCACGTCGTCGTCGAGCCCCGGCATCAGCCTCATGTCGGAGGCCATCTCGTACATCGCCGGGGCCGAATTGCCGGTCGTCATCGTCAACATCATCCGCAACGGCCCCGGGCTCGGCGGCATCCTGCCGGCGCAGTCCGACTACTTCCAGGCCGTCAAGGGCGGCGGGCACGGCGATTACCGCTGTCTGGTGTTGGCCCCGGCCACCATCCAAGAAGCCGCCGACCTCATGATCCTGTCCTTCGAACTGGCCGACAAATACCGCAACCCGGTGCTGTTGCTCGGCGACGGCATGATCGGGCAGATGATGGAACCCGTCGAGTTCCGGCCCGGGCCGCCGCCCGAACCGCCCGCCAAGCCGTGGGCCTGCACCGGGGCCAAGGGGCGCACCCCCAACCTCATCAAGACCCTGTACCTCGACCCCAATCTTTGCGAGCAGTTGAACGAGCGCTTGCAAGAGAAGTACCGGCGCATGGAAGCGGAGGAGGTGCGCTTCGAGAGCTACCGCCTCGACGCGGCACCGCGCATCGTACTCGTGGCTTTCGGCACCATGGCGCGCATCGCCAAGACCGCCGTCGACGACCTGGCGGCGGCGGGGGTCAGCGTCGGGCTCATCCGGCCCATCAGCCTGTTTCCCTTCCCCGTGGCCGCCATGCGCGCGGCCGCGGCCTTGCCTGGCGTCGAGCGGCTGCTCGTCGTCGAGATGAACGCCGGCCAGATGGTCGAAGACGTCGAGCGCGCCGTACGCGGCGCCAAACCCGTGGATTTCTATGGCCGTACGGGGGGCATCGTGCCGCCGCCCGAAGAAGTGAGCGCGGCCATCCAACGACTCCTGTAGGCGCCCCGCGGCGCCCGAGAGCGGGCCGATGCACATCCTGTTCAACAAACCCGAAAGCCTCACCCCGGCCATCACGCACTACTGCCCGGGCTGCACGCACGGCATCATCCACCGGCTCGTGGCCGAGGTGCTCGACGAACTGGGGCTGCGCGAACGCACCGTGGGCATCGCGCCCGTCGGCTGCGCCGTGTTGGCCTACAACTACTTGAATTGCGACTTCCTCGAGGCCGCCCACGGCCGCGCCCCGGCCTTTGCCACGGGGATGAAGCGGGTGCGCCCCGACCTCATCGTGTTCACGTACCAGGGCGACGGCGACCTCGCGTCGATCGGCGGCAACGAGATCCTGCACGCGGCCAACCGCGGCGAGAAATTCACGACGGTGTTCGTGAACAATGCCATCTACGGCATGACCGGCGGGCAGATGGCGCCCACCACCATGCCGGGACAGGTCACCACCACGTGCCCCATGGGCCGCGACGTGGCCGACGTGGGCTACCCGCTGCGGGTGGCCGAGCTGCTCGCCACGCTGCGCACGCCGAGCTACGTCGCGCGCGTCGCCGCGCACCGGCCGGCGTTCGTCATCGAGGCCAAGAAGAGCCTGCGGCGGGCGTTCCAGTACCAGGCCGAAGGGCGCTGCTTCAGCCTCGTCGAGGTGCTGTCCACCTGCCCCACCAACTGGGGCAAGTCGCCGATCGAGGCCGTGAAGTGGCTCGAAGATGTCATGCTCCCCTACTTCCCGCTCGGTGAACTCAAGACCCCCGAGGCGGACGGGTAGGCACGGAGGCGACATGCAGTACGAGGTCAAGTTCGCCGGGTTCGGGGGCCAGGGCATCATGATGGCCGGAAAACTCTTGGCCTACGCGGCTATGCAGCAGGGCTACCACGTCGTCTGGCTGCCGTCGTACGGCCCGGAGATGCGTGGCGGCACGGCCTACTGCACGGTGGTGCTGGCCGACCGACCCATCGGCTCGCCCGTGGTCAACAACCCGGGCAACCTCATCGTCATGAACCGCCCGTCCATGGAAAAGTTCGAGTCCACGGTGCGGCCGGGCGGCATCATCATCATCAACAGCTCGCTCGTCCCCATCGAGGCCAAACGACAAGACGTCGACGCCGTGCGGGTGCCGTGCAACGACATCGCCATCTCGCTCGGCAACGGACGCGCGGCCAACATGGTGGCGCTCGGCGCGTTCGTCGCGCGCAGCCGCTGCGTGCCCTTCGAACAACTCGTCGACATCACGAAAGACCAATTCGGTCGCAAAGCCGATGTGTTGGCGCTGAACGTCAACGCGCTCGAACGCGGCAAAGAGGCCGCTGCCGGCTGAAAAGCGGGCGGCGCGCCGGGGCGGAACGAGGCATGGAACCCGACCTCAGTGCATTGAGCGACATCCTGAAGCGCCACCCGGCCGACGAGTCCAGTCTGGTCATGGTGCTGCAGGACATCCAGGCGCAGTACAACTACCTGCCGGTCGAAGCGCTGCGACGCACGGCGCGGGCGCTCAAACTGCCCGACTCGCGGGTGTTCGGCGTGGCCACGTTCTATCGCGCGTTCAGCCTCAAGCCGCGCGGCCGCTGCATCGTGAAGGTCTGCAAGGGCACGGCCTGCCACGTGCGCGGGGCCCCGCTCATCGAAGAGGAACTCGAACGCACCCTGCGGGTGAAGAGCGGCGAAACCACGGCCGACGGCGAATACACGCTCGAAACCGTGAACTGCGTCGGCGCCTGCGGCATGGCGCCCGTGGTGCTCGTCGGCGAGCAGTACCACGCCGAGGTCAAGCCCCATCGCGTCAAACGCATCCTCGGGGCGGCGAAAGGGGCGGGCGAATGACTTTCGCAACCATCGAAGCCTTGGAAGCGCGGCGCGCCGTCGTACAGGCGGCGGCAGGCCGGGTGCGGCGGCAGGTCATCGTGTGCGCAGGCACGGGCTGCGTGGCCGGGGGCTCGCTCGACGTGTTCGCGGCCCTCGAAGAACAGGCGCGGGCCGCCGGCCTCGACGTCACCGTGGCGCTCGAAGACTGCGCCGACGGGGCGCGCCATCCGACCCGCCTGCTGAAGAGCGGCTGCCACGGGTTTTGCCAGCTCGGCCCGCTCGTGCACGTGCTGCCCGACGACCTGCTGTACACGAAGGTCAAGGTCAAAGACGTGCCCGAACTCGTCGCGGCGACGCTCTCCCGCGGCGAAGCCGTCGAGCGGCTGCTCTACGTCGACCCGCAGACCGGCGAGCGGCGCCGCGGGCGCAACGACATCGCGTTCTACCACCGCCAGACGCGGCTCGCGCTCGTCGACTGCGGCGTCGTCGACCCCGAAAGCCTCGACGACTACCTCGGCCACGGCGGCTACACGGCGCTTGCCAAAGCCCTCGGCCAGTTGAGCCCCGACGACGTCGTGAGCCTCGTCGAACGCTCGGGGCTGCGCGGGCGCGGCGGCGGCGGCTACCCCACCGGGCGCAAGTGGCGCCAATGTCTGCGCGCCCAGGGCACGCGGCGTTTCGTCATCTGCAACGGCGACGAAGGCGACCCGGGGGCCTTTATGGATCGCTCCATCATGGAAGGCGATCCGTTCAAGGTCATCGAAGGCCTGACGCTCGGCGCCTTCGCGCTGCGCGCGAGCGAAGGCTACATCTACGTGCGCCACGAATACCCGTTGGCCGTGCGCCGGCTCGAAACCGCCATTGCCGCCGCGCGCGCCGCGGGGCTGCTCGGTTGCGACATCCTCGGCAGCGGGTTTGCCTTCGACATCCGCATCAACCGGGGCGGCGGCGCGTTCGTCTGCGGCGAATCGAGCGCGCTCATGCGCAGCATCGAGGGCAAGGTCGGCGAGCCGCGGCCCAAATACGTGCACGCCACCGAAAAGGGGCTCTACGACGCGCCCACGGTGCTCAACAACGTCGAGACCTGGGTATGCGTGCCGCCCATCGTGACCCACGGCGCCGAATGGTTTGCCGCCCTCGGCACGGAGCGTTCGCGCGGCACGAAGGCGTTTTCGCTCGTCGGCAAGGTCAACAACACCGGGCTCGTCGAGGTGCCGATGGGGGTCACGCTGCGCACCATCGTCGACGACATCGGCGGGGGCATCCGCGGCGGCCGGGCCTTCAAGGCCGTGCAGACGGGCGGGCCGTCCGGCGGCTGTCTGCCGGCGAGCCATCTCGACCAGCCGGTCGACTTCGACTCGCTCACCGAAGCCGGCTCCATGATGGGTTCGGGCGGCATGATCGTCATGGACGATCGCACCTGCATGGTCGACGTCGCCCGCTACTTCATCGAGTTCCTGCTGCAGGAATCGTGCGGCAAGTGCGTGCCCTGCCGCGAGGGGCTGCGCCAACTCGCCGGCCTGCTCGAACGGGTAACCCGGGGCGACGGCGACGAAGCGCTCATTGCGCGCATCGAGAAACTCTCGGCCGGCATGCAGGGGATCTGTCTCTGCGCGCTCGGCCGCTCGGCGCCGAATCCGGTCTTGTCGACGCTGCGCTACTTCCGCGCCGAGTACGAGGCGCACCTCAAGGAACACCGCTGCCCGGGCGGCGTCTGCAAGGCGCTCATCACCTACACCATCGACGACCGCTGTACGGGCTGCACGCTCTGCGCGAAGCAGTGCCCGGTCGACGCCATCGCCGGCGAACGCAAGGCGTTGCACGTCATCGACCCGGCCAAGTGCATTCGCTGCGGCGCCTGCGAGGCCGTGTGCCCGGTCGACGCGGTTCGCGTGCAGTAGAGGGGGAGTTGATGCGACTGCGAATCGACGGAAAACGGCTCGAAGCACGCGAGGGTCAGACGCTGCTCGCCGTGGCGCGGGAAAACGGCATCGCCATTCCGACGCTGTGCTACCACGCCGGCGTCGAAGCGTGGGGCGGCTGCCGGCTGTGCATGGTCGAACTCAGTCGGCCCGAATGGCCCGGCTGGTCGCGGCTTGTCACGGCCTGCGTCTACCCGGCCGAAGAGGGGCTGCACGTCGACACGAAGAGCCCCGCGGTCATCGAGGCGCGCCGGCTCGTGCTCGACCTGCTGCTGGCGCGCTGCCCGACGAGCGACGTCATCCGCGAGTTGGCCGAATCGTACGGCATTGGCGAGTCGTCGTACGAACCCCGCAAGAGTCCCGACGTGTGCATCCTGTGCGGGCTGTGCGTGCGCGTCTGCGCGGCCGTTGGCGCCCACGCCATCGCCACGGCGGGGCGCGGCGTCGACAAGCGTGTCGCGACGCCCTACGGCGAACCCGCCATGGCGTGCATCGGCTGCCTCAGTTGCGCGACGAACTGCCCGACCGGCGCCATCCCCTACGGCCAAGACGCGCGGAGCCGCACCATCTGGGGCCGCACGTTCGACCTCGTGCACTGCGACGCGTGCGGGGCGGTCCTCGGCACGAAGGCGCAGTTGAAGCACTTGGCGGTGAAAAGTGGGCTGCCGGGCACGTACTTCTCCCGCTGCGACAACTGCCGCAAGCGCGACACCGCCGACATCTTCCGGCGGGTCATGGTCTAGGAGGGCCGCATGCCGACGACCAAACGCCTCATCGTCACCCCGGCGCGCTGCATCGGCTGCCGCTCGTGCGAGGTGGCGTGCTCGTTCAGCCATTCCGCGCGGCCGGCCGTGCCCGCGCTGAGCCGCATCCGCGCCTACCTGTTTGCGCCCGACCGCGGGGTACCCGTCACGTGTCTGCAATGCGAACAGGCCGCCTGCATGAAGGTGTGCCCGACGGGGGCCTTGCAGCGCAACCCGGTCACGCTGGCCGTCGACCACGACCCCGAACGCTGCATCCGCTGTCGCATGTGCACCGTGGCCTGTCCGTTTGGCAACATCCACGTCGACCCGGCCTACGAACGCATCGTGAAGTGCGACGTGTGCGGGGGGGAGCCGGCCTGCGTGCGCTTCTGCCCCACGCGCGCGCTCGAATGGGCCGACCAGGCCACACCCGGGCCGGTGGGGCTGCCGCAGCGCACGCCGCCCGCCCTCATCGCTGCCGAACTGAGCCGCGCCCGGCGCGTCTGAGCCCGCCGCGCGCACGCCCGCGCCGCGTGCGCGGGCCACCGGAGGCCACCCCATGAGCGAACCCCCGAGCCAGCCAACGCCCGACCTCACCCCGCTCGACGCGCTCACGGCCATGACCGAGCGGCGCAGCACGCGGCGCTACCGCAAGGCGCCTTTGCCGCGCGAGCTCGTCGAACGCATCCTCGCCGCGGCGCGCACGGCACCGAGCGCCTACAACGAGCAGCCCTGGCAGTTCGTCGTCGTGACCGAAGCCGAGGGGCGCCGCCGCATCGCCGACCTCACCGACTACGGCAAGTTCATCGCCGAGGCGCCGGTGTGCGTGGCCGTCTTCATCCAAGAAGGCAAGTACTCGCTCGAAGCCGGCTCCGCCGTCACCCAGAACATCCTGCTCGCCGCGGCGGCGCTCGGCGTGCAGTCGTGCTGGGTGGCCGGCGACAAGAAGGCCTACGCCGCGGCCGTGCGCGACGCGCTCGGGGTTCCCGCCGACCACGGCCTCATGTCCCTCGTGAGCCTCGGCTACGCGCTGCGCAGCGCCAAGCCCACCCCCAAGCGGGCCCTCAAGTCCATGCTCCATTGGGAAAGATTCTAGCCAGACTTCGGCCCTGGGCGCGCCTCCGGGGGCTCGTCGGGCGCGGCCCGCGCGGCGAGTTGCGCGATGAGCGCGGCGATGAGCGCGGCGTCGACCGCCGGCTCGCCGGGCGCCGGCGGCTCGACCGGGGGCGGGGCCGTGGCCAGGACGGCTTCGGCGCAGGCCGCGGCCGGTGAGGTCGGGGCCGGCGGCGGGCGGCTGCGGGCGCGCACCCAGGCGAACTCGTCGGCGTCGAACCAGACGCCGTGCGGCGGGCACACGTCGACGATGACGCCCCCGCCCGCGGCGCGCCGCTGCATGCGTTCGGCGCACAGCGGACAGGCCAGATACGCGACGCGCGGCTCGCGCGCCGGACGCGGCGGGGTCGAAGCCGTGGACGCGAGCGCGGCGGGCTCGGTCCATTGCCGCAGCAGCTCGTGGAGCACGCGGTGGTCGACGAACAGGCCGCCGCAACGCGGACAGCGCGCAATGGGCTGCCCGCGGTAGCGCTGCTCGCCGAGCGGCGTCGTGCGGCAGCGCGGGCAGGCGAGCGCCGCCGCGGGCGTGGCCACGGCCTCGGGGGTGAGCAGGTCGCCGCAGGCCGCGCAGTGCTGCGCCGCGGCGGCATTGCGGTGCAGGCAGCTCGGGCAGAAGCGCGTGAGCAGATGCGCCTGACAGTAGCGGCAGACCGTGTCGCCCGCGGCGGCGAGCGCCCCGCAGGCCGGGCAGTGCAGCGTGCCGGCCACGTCGGGTGGCGGGCTCAGCGTCGTGAGCGTCTGCCAGAAGCCGCAGGCGCAGCGCAGACGCGTGCCGGGCGGCAGGTCGAGGTCGTGGAACGTACGCCCACAGCGCGGGCAGGCGGGCATGGCGGTCCTCCGCGGTCGGGGGGCGGCGGCGGCCGGGGGCCGAACCCCGCGCGAGCATAGCACCGCGCTTCGCAAAGCGGCATCGCGGCGGCAGCTCGGGTATTGTAGCGGCGCGGCGCGCGGGAGGCCGCCTCGATGACGTTGCGGCTGTCGCTGTCGACCAAGGTCTTTCTGGGCTTCGCGCTCGTCATCACGACGTTCGGCGTGGCCTCGGTGTACAGCATCGTCAAGATCACGGGGCTGCGCAGCAGCATCCGCTTCTTGCGCGCGGGCGTCATTCCGGCCAGCGACAGCCTGCGGCAACTCGACTTCGACCTCGGGCGCTACGAGAGCGCGCTCTCGCGGCGGGGGGCGAGCGACGTCGCGCGGCTCACCGAATTGCTGCCGAACTTCCGCCCGTACGAGCGCGTCGAGCGGCTCGCGGCGCAGGTGGCCGGTCTTGCGGGGCGCGAAGACCTGCGCCTCGAGGACCGGCGCGTGCTCGAAGAATTCGGCGCCCGGCTCGGGGCGCTCGGGCATTCGGGCGACGGCCAGGCGCTGCTGTCCGAACCGCTCACGAACCCGGGGTTGTTGGCGCTGCGGCTCGGGCCGCACGCGCCGCTCGACGACGCGCGCCTCTACGACGAGGTGGCGCGGGTCTTCGTGCTCTCGGCCAGCGCCGACGACCTGAGCGGGGCGCACGAGGCGCTCGGCGTGCTGAAACAGCTCGTGCGCCGCCTCAAGAAAGACGTGGTGCGCACGAACCGCGACCTGCGGCGCGCCGTCGACGTGGCGTACGAGCGGGCCGGCGCCGAAGAAGGGCGCGCGATCCTGACGGTCACCGTCACGGCCGGTGTGGCCCTGCTCGTCGGGTTGCTGACGATGCTCGTCACGCAACTCGCGCTGCGGCCGCTGCGCGAGTTGCGCGCCGCGGTCGAGCGCGTGGCGCGCGGCGACTACGAACGGCGCATCCCCGTGCGCACGGCCGACGAGGTCGGCACGCTGGCCGCCGAGTTCAACCGCATGGGCGCGTCGCTCGAAGCCCGCGACCGGGCCTTGGCCCGCCAGCGCGACGAACTCGTCGAGGCCGAACGGCTCGCCACCGTGGGGCGCATGGCGGCCCACATCGCGCACGAGGTGCGCAACCCGCTGTCGAGCATCGGCCTCAACGTCGACCTGCTCGAAGAGGAACTGACGAGCGGCGCCGCCCCCGACCCGGCCGAGGCGCGCGCGCTGCTCGGGGCCATCGCGCGGGAAGTCGACCGGCTGAGCGGCGTGACCGAACAGTACCTGCGCGTCGCGCGGGCACCGCGCCAGACGCTCGCGCCGACCGACCTCGGGGAGTTGTTGCGCGACTTGCTGCGCTTTCTGGCACCGCAGTTTGCCCAGGCGAATATCCGGGTTGCGGCCGACGTGGGGCCGCTGCCGCCGCTCGAGGCCGACGGCAATCGGCTCCGCCAGGCGTTTGTGAACATCCTGCGCAACGCCGAGGAAGCCATGCCGGGGGGCGGCTCACTGCGCGTGACGGCAGCCGCGGAGGGCCCGGACGTCGTCGTCGCGGTCGCCGATACGGGCACGGGGCTCGGTGCCGACGCGCGCGCGCACCTCTTCGAGCCGTTTTTCACGACCAAAGCCGGCGGCACGGGGCTGGGGCTCGCGTTGACCCATCAGATCGTCACGGAGCTCGGCGGGAGTATCCAGTGTGCGAACAACGGTGAGATGGGCACGGTGTTCACGGTGCGCCTGCCCGCGACGTCCGACGTCCCCCGCGGCACAAGCGGCGACGCGTCCGACGCTTTACAGGCCGAGGCGGATCGCTAAGAATCGGCCTCCGCCGAACACCGCCGCGAAGCGGTTTGCCATCCATGCGCCCGGGAACAGGAGGAAACCATGGTGAAAGTCGACCTCAGCCACCTCATCGACATCGCGCCCGACCAGTTCTTCGAGGATCTGTTCTTCAACGAGGACTACAACGCCGAGATGTACCGCACGCTCGACTTCAAGGAGCGCACGGTCCTCGAAAAGGAAGACCGCGGCGACACCATCTACCGCCGGGTGCGCCAGGTGCCGAACCGCACCATCCCCGGGGCCATCCAGAAGGTCATCCGCGTCGAGCGCATCGAGTACAACGAGACCTCCACCTACAACAAGCGTACGGGCCGCGTAACCATCGAGATTCAGCCGGGGATCATGCCCGACCGCATCAAGTCCAAGGGCGAG
Source organism: uncultured Myxococcales bacterium (assembly GCA_964422715.1). Taxonomy (GTDB): domain Bacteria; phylum Myxococcota_A; class UBA9042; order PWKZ01; family CAYRCM01; genus CAYRCM01. The sequence goes on from CAYRCM010000012.1 coordinate 28,509, forward strand.
TTGTGGGTCGAGCCGGCCGGTCCGGGCCGCTGCACGCGCCGCTTCGTGCTCGACATCGAGGTCAAGATGTTCGGCATCGGCGGGCTCATGGAAAAAGAAATCGCGAAGGACGTGACGGCGAGCTACGACAAGTCGGCGGCGTTCACGAACCGCTACATCGCCGACCACCTCAAGGCCTAGCGGGACGGGGGCGGCTCCATGAGAAACGTGGGTTTCTTCTTCCTGATCGGGGCGGTCGGGTTCGCGGTGGCCGCCGCCCAGGTGCCCTTCATGGGCCTCGGCTTCGGCATTGCGGCCGGCACGTTCGCGGTTGTGGGCGTCGTCTTCTTCCTGTGGGGCCGCAACATGGCCAAGTCCCAGGCCAACGCCCAGCGCATCTGGGCGACGGGGCTCGACGCGCGCGTGACGCTCGTCGGACTCGAAGACACGGGGGTCACCATCAACGACAACCCGCGCGTGCGGCTGCGGCTCAACGTGCAGGTGGCCGGCCGGCCGGTCTACGAGGTCACCCGCACCGAGACCATCGGCCGGCTCATGATCGGCCACTTCGTCACCGGCAAGCCCTACGCCGCCAAGGTCGACCCGGCCGACCCGCAGCAGGTGGTCGTCGACTGGCAGGGCCAGGCGAGCCGCGGTCCGGTCGAGAGCGCCGATGCGTTGCTGCAGCGCGGCTTGCCGGCTCAGGCCACCATCGCCGACACGTTCAACATCGACATGACCACCCCCGAGGGCGACCCCATCGTGGGCTACGTGCTCAACGTCAGCGTGCAGGATGGCCGGCCGCCCTACCAGGTGCGGGTCGGTCACCGCACGCCGCGCCATCTGGCCGGCGAATCGCTGAAGGGCCGCGTCGTCGCCGTGGCCGTCGACCCCGCCACCCCACAGAAGGTCGCCATCGACTGGTCGCGCGGCGTGCGCTGAACGGGCTGGCGCGGGCCGCCCACGGCCGCGGCCCGGGAGAGACGGCGGACGGCTATCGCGTGGGCGGGTCGCCGTCGGGGATCCCGCCTGCGGCGGCGGGGTCGGCGGCGCCAGCATCATCCTGGCCCTCGTCGGACGTGTAGTGCCGCGCGATCAGCGCCACGAGCTCGCCGAGCAGCTCTCCGGGCATGTCCAGGAACACGTCGAGCGGTTTGGCGCCGGGGTCTTCCTCGCGCAAGTAGGTTAGCAACTCCGCAAGCAACTCCTCGAAGTCGGCGCGCCATTCGCGCGGGATCGTGAAACCGACGTCGTAGTCGTGGGTTTCCTCGTCGTAGGCGCGCAGTCGCACGAGCTGCAAATCGCCCGCCTGGAGCGCGATATCGGGGTCGGCGAGCGCGGCCGTGAGGCGTTCGGCGGTGGTGAGGTCGTTGAGTTCGATGTCTTGGCCCGGCCGCACGGCCGCGACCTCGACGTAGCGCAGCCGCTCGGAACCGAAGCCCTCAAGGGCGCGCTCGATCAGCGCAGGCAGGGGGCCGCGCCGGCTCGCGAGGAGCTCGAAGCGTTTGCCGAGCGAGCGTCCGTCGGGGCCGACGTAGTCGTGGAGCACGTACTCGATGAAGACGGTGTCGGCGAGCTCGCGCAGGTCGTCGGAGTCGTCGACCTCTTCGGGGAAATCGAGGTCGTCGCCCGCGTCGTCGGCCCAGCGGTGGTTGCGCGGCAGGTCGAGGAAGTCGGTGAGCGCCGCCTGCACGGCGTCATAGGCTTCGGCGAGCGTGGGCGGCTCTTCGGCCGGCAGGCCCTTCGGGGCACAGCAGACCTTGTATTTCTGGCCGCTGCCGCAGGGGCAGAGCACGTTGCGGCCGATCTTGTGGGAGCGGGCCTGGGGGGCGAAACGCTCGCGCAGCTGCGGCAGCCAGTTGTCGAAGAATTCGCGCGTGTCGTCGGCCGGGTCGTCGGCGAGGTCGTCTTCGAGCTCGTCGTCGCAGTCGTGGTCGCAGGCGTCGCACTCGTGGTCGCAGGCGTCGTCGTCGTCGTCGTCGTAGGGCGGCAGCGCGGCCTTGATGGCCGCGTAGTGCGCTTCGAGGCGGGCGGCAAACGCGGGCTCGCGGAGCGCCGTGCGAAACGCGTGCAGCAGGACGTGGGCTTCGGGTCCCGCGGGGCAGTCATCGGTGAGTTGCGTCTGCTCTTCCGGGGAGCCGCCGGCGGCATCGGCGTCGAGCGCGTGGACGATGATGGCCACGTCGTCACCATCGCCGGTGGCGGGCATGACGCGCAGGAGCGCCTCGCGGCAGTCGCACTCCGGATCGGCGCAGTAGTACTCGACGAAGCGGTACGCACGCGCCGGCTGGTCGGCGGTGGCGGGCAGTTCGTGGGTGAACGTCTCGCTCGCTGCGAGTTCGGGCAACACTTCGGAGAGGGCGGTCATGCGCGCCATGGTCAGGCCTTTCGTCATGGGTCAGTTGGGCGACCCGGCGGCCGACCTTGCCACGGACCGCTGCCGGAGGCAACGGCGGTCTTGACGAATGTGCGCCGGGCGTCCAAGCTCGGCGGCGGGTTGGCCATGAGCTGCCACGTGCGTGCAGAGCCCCCGCCGCTGGGCGGCGGTGTCGTGCACGGGGACGACGCAACGGCTGCTGTCGCATCGGCCCCATCGGCGGGCCCCGCCGCGAGGCGGCGGGGTTGCGCCCGAGAGCCACCGCGCGGCAGGAAGGGAGGGCCCTCATGGCGCTCGGCGCCTCCGCCCCGACAGCGCAACCGCAAGGGCCCCCCGACGACCCCGGCCGAGCGGCGCAACCGCAAGGGCTCCTCGACGACCCCGTCGCGGCCTGGCGCAAGCGCGCGGTCGATGCGTACAGCCTGGTGCTCTGTGTCGTCCACGGCCTGTCGTTGCTGGCCGGAATTCCGGCTGCCAGCCTGAGTGCTGGCCACGCCGCCTTCGCGCTGACCGGTTGGCTGCTCACAATCTGTGCGGCCCTGCTGCGCCGCCTGCCCGTGCCGATGCGGGTGGGCTTCCTCGTTCTGGCAGTGTGGGTGTTCGCCGCGTTCGCGCTCCACCGCGGCGGCGTGTTCCTGGCCTTTCGCCTGCCGCTCGCCATGTCGCCGCTCATGGTGTTCGTGCTCGCCGGCGTGCGCCCGGGACTCGTCGTCGGGGGCCTCAACCTCGTCGCCCTCGTCACGGCGTTTCTCGCGACCGAGGCCGGCTGGCTCATGCAGGCGCCCCCGCCCTGGCTGCCGGGGGAAGGAATCGTGCAGAGCGCCATCGTCACCGGAGCCCTGGTCCCCCAACTCCTGCTGCTCGCCTGGTTCAGCCACCACCTCGCGACGAGCATGCGCCGCGAACACCGCGCGGCAGCGCAGCTGCGCGCCGAGGCCGCCGACCGCGAACGGCTCGAAAGCGAGGTGCTCGAAGCCGGCGAGCGCGAAAGCCGACGCATCGGCAACGATCTGCATGACGGGGTCTGCCAGGATCTGACGGGTCTGCTGTTGCGCAGCAAACGCGCCGAAAAGGCGTTGCGGGCGCAGGACCGCCCCGAGGCCGAGACGCTGCGCGGCATCGTGGAAGGGCTCGGCGAGGCCATCGGCGAGATCCACGCGCTGTCCCGCCGACTCAGCCCGGGGCCGCTCAGCGACCGGGATCTCGCGGGCGCGCTCGGCGACCTCGTGAAACGCACGGCCGAGCGGGCCGACGTGCGCGTCGTGTTCCAGGCGACCGGCGAGGGGGCGCTTGGCGACCCGCGCACGGCCATTCAACTCTATCGCATTGCCCAGGAAGCCCTCTCGAACGCCGTGCGCCACGCGGGGGCCGGGCAGATCGACGTCTCCCTGCGGCGGGAGCCCGGCGAAACGGTGCTCCGCGTGGACGACGACGGCCGCGGACTGCCGGCCGACGCCCCGGCGGCGGTCGGGCTTGGGCTCCGCACCATGCGGTGGCGGGCCGAGCGAGCGGGGGGCGTCCTTACGATCGCGGCCCGGCCTGGGGGCGGCACCCGGGTCGAATGCCGGGTGCCGGCGAACGCGGTCGCGGGAGGCGAACCTCATGGCGCGTGACCGCAAGGCGACGCGGGTGCTGCTGCTCGACGACCATCCCGTGGTCCGGCAGGGGCTCGCGGGCTTCCTGCGCGACGAAGGGTTCGACGTCGTCGGCGTGGCCGCCACGATTGGCGATGCCTTGGCGCGGCTCGGGCAAAGACCCGCCGACGTGCTGGTCCTCGACCTGTCGCTCGAAGGGGCGGCGGGCGACGACATCCTGCCGGCGCTCGGCGCCGTGAGCCCGGCCACGCGCGTGGTCGTCTACTCGGTCCACGAAGACAGCGAGCGGATCCGTGGCGCGTTCGAGAGCGGGGCGCTCGGCTACGTGACGAAGCGCGAGGACCCCGAGGTGCTGGCGCGGGGCATCGAAGAGGTGAGCGTGGGCGGCCGTTTCCTGAGCCCGCGTGCGGCCCGCGCCATCGCCGAGGCGCTCGCGCGGGGACCGCTCGTGACCCTCGGCCATGTGCTCAGCCCGCAGGAACTCCAGGTCTACGAACTGCTCGGCCAGGGACACGCAACGGGCGAAATCGCCAAGCGCATGGGGCTCTCGACGCGCACGGTCGAGACCTACTACGGCCGCATCCTCGCCAAGCTCGACTTGCCGGGGCGGCGCGAGCTGCGGCTCCACGCCGCGCGCGAAGCCCGCAAGCCGAAGGCCCCCTAGAGCCCACGCGGGGGTGAGTCTCACCGGGGACCCGACGCACGCGCGGGCCGTGGCGGCCCGTTCGCTCGCTTACGCTCTTGTACGCGAAATCACCTACAGCAACGTGCGCGTTTCCCCGGCTAGCCACGGGCGCGGGCCGGGACTATGTGTCTCGGAGCCATGGAGGACCTCGCCCTGCTCTTCTCCGTGGCCATGATCGCGATCCCGAGGCCGCTTTCGGCGCTTGCGGCGAATCCCGGACGCCGCGCGACCTGGGGACGGGGAATGCGAACGGCATGGCCGCTGACCGCACAGCGACGCGCGTGGTGCTGCTCGACGACCACCCCGTGGTCCGCCACGGGCTCGCGGGCTTCCTGCGGGACGAAGGCTTCGATGTCGTCGGCGTGGCCGCAACCGGCGCCGATGCCTTGGCCATGCTCACGCAACGCCCGGTCGACGCGCTGGTCCTCGACCTGTCGCTCGACGGCGAGGCGGGCGGCGACCTTCTGCCCCGGCTGCGGGCCGTGAGCCCGGCCACGAACGTCGTGGTCTACTCGGTGCACGAAGACAGCGAGCGCATCCGCAGCCTGTTCGAGGGTGGGGCGCGCGGCTACGTGACGAAGCGCGAAGACCCCGAGGTACTCGCGCAGGGCATCGCCGAAGTGTGCGCCGGCGCCCGTTTCCTGAGCCCGCGCGCGGCCCGCGCCGTCGCCGAGGCGCTCGGGCGCGAGCCCGCCCTCGACCCCGACGCCGTGCTGAGCCCCCAGGAGCGCCAAGTCTACGATCGGCTCGGCGTCGGCCAAAGCACCCAGGAAATCGCAAGAAGCCTGGGCCTCTCGGGGCGCACCGTCGAGACCTACTACGGCCGCATGCTCGCCAAACTCGACTTGCCGGGCCGGCGCGAGCTGCGGCTCCACGCCACGCGCGAAGCCCGCAAGCCGCAGACGCGCTGATCCGGCGCGGCGCGAGCGCGGGGGTTGCCCAGCCGGTCGGAAACCCGCCGGCCGAGCGCAGACACCTACATCCTTGTAAGCGAAACCACCTACACCAACGTGCGCGTTTCCCCGTCTAGTCAGCGAAGCCGATTCCGACTATCGGTCTCGGCATCGGTTGGTGCGCCTATCACCGGAGACGGACTTCGGGGCGGCGCGCAACGGAAGTCTCTCGAACGAAGGGGGAGGACGCGCATGAGGCGAGGTTGGGGCTCAGTCAGGAACGGGTTGTCGCTGGCGCTCGTCGGGGCATGGCTCCTCGGCTGCGGCAGCGACGGAGGTTCGGGCCTGGTCTGCGGCGACGGCACGGTCGAGCAGAACGGCCAGTGCGTGCTGCCGCCGGCCGGCGACGTTGTCGAGCCGGATGCGGCCAGTCCGTGCGGCGCAGGCACCGTGCTCGTCGACGGCCAGTGCGTCATCGACGACGAGGCCGTGGCCGACTTGCTGAAGCCTGAGGTCGCGAGTGTGAAGGTCACGCAGCTCGCCATCGACGAAGAGGGCGTGCGGTCGGTCTATCCGCTGCACCCCCTGAACGCGAGCGTCACCCTCGACGTCGACACCACCGAAGCCCTCGACACGGCGGTGGTCCTCGGCCTCGAGAACGGCGACGGCAGCAAGCGCTGCATCGTCGGCTACTGGCCGCTCGTGAGCGGCACGCCGGTCGTCGCGGAAGGCGGGGCCACCGTGCAGACCCTCACGCTGGCCAAAGAATTCTACGTGCAGCCGAGCTGCGACGTGCTCGTCGGCGAGACGGGCGTCGTGGCCTGGGTGGCCTTCGACCCGTTCGACCGCGTCAACGTGGCGGGCCGCACGCTGACGGCCAACGAAGAAGACGACCTCATCACCTTCATCCTGCAGTCGCGGCTGCCGCTCGACGAGTGCACGGCGCCCGAGAGCCCGCACGCGGCGAACTGCACGACGGCGCTCGCGGTTGAGGCGTCCCCCGGCCGCGACGTGGTCATGCAGGACCTCACCCTGTCCTCGTCCGTGGCGGTGCTCGAAGTCCCGGAGCCGGTGACGCAGCCCGAGGGCGGCACCATCCCCGATGCCGAAGGCGACATCAACGTCGAAGATGCCGGTCCGTCGCTCCCGCTGTCGACGGCCCCGCACTTCCTCATCAACGCCGACCTGCTGGTCTTCGGCCTCGACGGCAGCGAAGACGACCAGGTCGAAGACGCCGCGCTCTCGCTCTCGTTCGCCATCCGGCCGGTCATCGACCCGCTCGACGCGAACGACTGGCAGCCCGAAGAAATCGACTGGCAGCCGCTCTACTCCGAGTTGCAGGAGCCCCCGAAGGCCGGCGAAGAGCCCGTCATCACGCTGCTCGAAGAAGAATTCCTGAAGTCCATGGTCGGCGCGCAGAGCATGGTGCGCACCTCCCCCATCTTCATCACGGGCGACACCGAGGGGCGCATCGGTAGTGGCATCTGGAGTAAGTTCGACCAGTTCGAGCTGCGCGTGTGCGCCGGCGCCGACTTCGACGAAGCCGGTGTGGCCGAAGACGCCGCGGCCAACAACTGCCAGATTCGCCCCGTGTACGTGCTGCGCCGCAACGTCCGGTACAACGTCGCGGCCGACGAAGAAGAAGCGGCCGCCGTGCCGGGTCACTACCGTGACGGCTACTTCTACGACAACACCTGGGGTAACACGAACAAGGTGGCCGTGCGCCTCAACCTCGGCGGCGACGTGTGGTCGCGGCCCGACAGCGCCTCGGCCGGCGCCATCCTCGGCGCGTACCTCATGGGCTGGTTCGATCTCACCCTGCTCGAGGTCAGCCGCTACGGCTACGACTACTACGACACCGCGCGGCAGGACAGCATCATCACCCGGCTCATCGTGTTCAATATCACCATCGTCAACACCACCGCCAACTTCCCGGTGGGCACCACGGCGGCCGATGTCGCCGAATTCTCCCGTTCGAGCCCCGAACTGACCGCCGGCTTCGACCTCGGTGTCGTGACCATCGGGGTCGCCGCTTCGGCCGTGGGCGCCATCGGGCTCCGCACGAGCCTGACCCGCGAAGTGACGGCTTCGGCCGGCAACAACCCGAAGTGTGCCGTGGCCGGGGCGGTCACGGTCGGCAACCGCTGCGTCAAGGTGTTCGCCACGGCGAAGACCCAGGCGCAGGCGAACGAAGCCTGCCGGCGCGACAACGGCTGGCTCTCCACGCCGAACTCGCAGGCCATGCTCAACGCCATCGTGCAGTCGCGCAATGCCGGTGGTGTGGCCGACCGCTACATCTGGGTCGACGGCATCAGCGGGCTGGGCTCGTGCTACGAACGGTTCGTCGCCGACCGGCAGCACTGCTATGACGAATACATCCTTGACCGGCGCGAGCAGGAATGCATCGACGGCGCCGAAGTCACGCTGGCGAACTGCCGTAACATCGCCACCATTGCTCGCCACCTCTGGACCTGGATGGATTCCCCGGAGCCCGGCACCCTGCAGATGTATCCCGACGTCCTGTGGAACGCCGGCGAGCCGAACGACTCGCCGCCCGGCGAGAGCCGGCTCACGGTGCGCTACACCGCCAACCTGAACGACGCGCACCCGAACTCGATGATGGCCTATTCCTGCACCTACCCGACGACGCTGCCGGCCGGTGGGCGCGTCACGGGCGTCATCGAGCCCTACGCGAGCCTCACGCTCCACGGCGCAGCCACCATCGACATCACCGTGGCGGGTGCGGAACTCTGGATCGACCTCATTCTCATCGAGGTGGCGCTGCCCATCAGCAGCACCATCCAGTGGTTCGCGAGCACGCCCATCACGACGCTCGCCACGGGCCAGATCGAGCTCGTGCTGACCGGGCTCGGCGGCGCCATCGGCGCCACCGTCTGGGCGCGCGTGATCGGCAGTTGGACCGTCACCATCTTCTCGTGGGACAGCATCGAGTACGGTCGCTGGACCCTCGGCCGCTTGCTCCCGCGCTGGCGCGTGCAGTAGTCTCCTGCCCGGGGCCGCCGTCGCGGCCCCGGACCCCTTCCCTCCGCCGATGAGGCCAACATGAACGCTCCGGTGACACACCGCCTGCCCTGGGTGCTGGTGGGCCTGCTCTTCCTTTGTGCCTTGGGCGCGGTGCTTGCCTGGCAACTGCTGCAGGCGCCGCCGCAGGAGCCGCCGGTCGGCGGGCCCAAGGCCGCGACTTCGGGGGCCTCCGGGCCGACGGCCGCGCCCTCGGCCGCAGCGCCGGCACCCACGGGCAGCGGTGTGCGCCGCGAGTGCGTCTTTTCACCGGGCCAACGGCTCGGCTTCGACGTCACGACCCAAGCCGAGTCGACCCTCGATCTCGGGGCCTTGCTCTCGGGCAACCTCGCCACGAGCAGCATGCAAATCCAGGCCGATCCGGCGAAACGGGTTTCCATCGAGGCGTCGTGGCACCTCGACGTACAGGCGGTCGAGAACCGGCCCGACGGTTCCACCGTGCTCGCGGCGCGCATCGAGAAAGGCCCCGCCACCGCCGCCGGCATGACGTTGCGCCCGAACGAAGGCGGCGATACGACGCCCGTGTTCCTGGTGCGGCTCGGCCGCAACTGCGCGGTGCTCGAGTTCGCGCGCAAGGACGGCGTCGATCTGCAGGGCGCGCGCAGCCAGCAGGCACTCGTCATCGGATTGCAGTGGCAATACCCGACCACGGACGAGCCCGGCCGCTACGAGGTCGCCGAACGCGACTCGGCGGGCACCCTGCGCGCACGCTACGCGCTCACCGAGCGCGACGCCGAGACGATCGTGCTCCGCCGCATCCTGCGCTACGAACGCCTGTTTTCGACCACGACGACCGGGGGCCGCGAGGCGTCGCTCCAGGCGAGCGGCACCGGACTCTGGGTGCGGCCCGGGGCGGGCCCCTGGTTTGAGGCGCTCGAATCGAACCAGAGCGCCGAGTTGCGCATCGACAAGCACTCCATTGGGCGCGCCTCCACGCGCACCGTGGCCAAGGCGGGCAGCCCGGGCACGGCCGAGCTCTCGGTCGACCCGAAGGCCCGCGACTGGATCTGGGGCGATCTCTTCGATCTGCGCTTCCCGAAGAGCGACGAGACGCCGGCCGACGTGCTGTTCGGCATGAAGGGGCTCACGTTCGACGATGCCCTTGCCGAGTACATCCGGCTCGTCCAGGACCCCAACAAGGAATTCCTCGATTACGTCAATTTCCTGCGCGACTGGGTGCGGGCCCACCCCGAGGGCGTGGCCGCCATCCTGCAGGCCATCCGAGACGACCGCTTTCCGCAGGAATTCGGTGAGTCGGCGGTGTTCTTCGCGCTCGCCAAGGCCGACACGCCCGAGGCGCGCTCCGGGCTGCTCGCGATGATGAAAGATGCGGGCTACGGCTCCCTGAACCAGACCCGGGCCGCGCTGGCGCTGTCCGACGGCAAGACGCTGCCGGATGGCTACCTCGAGGACCTGATGCGCATGTCACGGGGCAGCGGCGCCGGCGACGATGCCGAAAAGACCGACGTGGTCAGCATGACCCCCGTGCTCGGCGCCGTGGCGCGTACGCAGGCGCAGCTCAACCCCCAGGCGGCCGAGGCGGCCAAGACCGAACTGCTCTCCCGGCTCGGCAGCGAAACCGAGCCGTGGCGCGTCGAATCGGTGCTCACCGGGGTCGGCAACATCGGCGGCGACGCGCCGCTCGACGCGGTGCGCCCGTTTCTCGGCCACGCCGACCCGGCCGTGCGCATCGCGGCGGCCTCGGCGCTGCGCGAGGTTTCGCCGGCCAAGGCGGCCGCGCTGTTCGAACCGACGCTGACGGCCGAGACCGACCCGCGGGTGCGGGCCCAGTTCGTGCACACCTACTGGGCCCAGGCCTTCCACGCGCAGACGAGCCCGCCGCCCGAAGTGCTGCAGGCGGCCATCGCGGCGCTCGCGGGCGAGAGCGATCCGAACGTCGTCATCGAACTCGTGAAGTTGCTCGGGGCCGCCGCGGAGCAGGGCGACGCCGGGTCCCAGGCGGCGCTCGCGGCCCGGTTGCAAGCCGAAATGGCCCAGCCGCGGCGCAACTTCGAGTTGCTGCAATTGCTCGGCCGGTTCACGAGCCCGTAGACGCGTGCCCGCGCTTGGTCCGCTCGGGCTCACCCGAGGGGCTCCGGGGCCGCGCTTCGTACCGCATTGGGGTGACCCATGAAAGCCCACCTCCCGCGTCGTTTCGCCCTTCTCGCCACGTTCGCCAGCCTCGCCCTGGTCTTGCCGAGCGCCTGTTCGTCGGGCGGTTCTCCCGAGGCTCCGCCGGCCGACACGAGCGGCGGCGGCGACACGGTGGCGCCCCGCGACGGTACGGGCGGCGACGGCCAGGCCGACCTGCCCGACGGGGCCGCGGGCGACGCGCCGAGGGGCGACGGGCCGGCGCCGCAGGACGGCCGCACGGGCGACACGGGCGGCAGCGGCGACACCGATGGGCCCGCCCCGCCCGCCTGCGAGGTCAGTTGGACGGTCCTGATCTTCATGACCGCCGACAACAACCTCGAAAAGCAGGGCATGGAAGACCTCGAGGAACTCCTCGAAGTGCCGGCCTCCGATTGCGTGCGCCTGGTCGTGCAGATCGACCGCATCCTGGCGTTCTACGAGCTCGGCATCGCCACCCTCGAACCCTGGCGCAGCACGAAGCGCATTGTCGTCGGCGGCGGCGAAATCTCGTACGTCACCGACATCGGCGAAGTGAATTCCGGCGACCCGGCCACCCTCGCCGACTTCATCCAGTGGGGCCTGCGCGAATACCCGGCCGACCACACGGCGCTCGTCCTCTGGGACCACGGCAACGCCTGGCAGGGCTATGGGGTCGACGACTCGTCCGACAAGGACCGCCTGTCGCTCGCCGAGGTCTTCCAGGGCATCCAGCAGGGCGCCGCGGGGGCCGGCGAAAGGCCCTTCGCGTTTATCGGCTTCGATGCCTGCCTCATGGCCGACTACGCGACCTTGCTCGCCGCGCAGCCGTTCACGCGCTACCTCATCGCCAGCGAGGAATTCGTCCCAGGGCACGGTTGGGACTACCGGGCCTTCAAGAAACTCGTCGAAGACCCCGCAATGGACGTGGTCGATTTCGCCGAGGACCTCCTCGCGGCCTTCGAACGGCAGGCCAAGGTCAAGAACACCGTGTCGTTCATCACCATGGGCCTGCTCGATCTCGACGCCATGCCGGCCCTCGAAACGGCGGTGACCGCCTTCTTCGAGGCGCTCGCGAGCGGGCTCGGCGCCGACGTCGTCGCCGTTGGCGAGGCGCGTGCCGGTGTCCAGGAGTTCGGCTCCAATCCCGATCCCGAGAAGGCCTATCACATGACCGACCTCGGGCACCTGGCAACGCTGCTCGGCGAGCGTGTGCCGGCGCTCGTCGTGCACCGCGACGCCATCCTCCAGGCGCTCGAACAGCTCGTGCGCCTGAAGGTGACCGGGGCCACCCGCGAAAACGCGCTGGGCGTGTCGCTCTACTATCCGCCGCAGCACGAATACTACCTGCCCGCCTTCAGCGACATCGCATCCCTGGCGGATTGGAACGGCATTCTCGGCGCCTACTACGAATTGCAGGCCAACTGGACGGATTCACCGACGTTTGTCGACGGGGTCAGCGACGGGGCCGAAGGCGAAGAAACGCCCCCCGAGAGCGCCGCCCTCTACCCGGTTTTCAAGGACGACGAGCCAACCTGCGCGGCGCTCATCGCGGAGTCCGGCCTCTCGTGGCCCGAAGGCGAGCCCTTCTCCATCTGTCGCGGCAACACGCTCTGGACGTGCGCCGCGGGCAGCACGCCCGAGCTGCCGGTCATGACCGACTGCGTGGCGCAAAACGAACTGTGCGGCAATCCGTGGGACGACCCCGGGGCGGGTCCGGGCCATGCGGCGTGCATCTTCCCCGAAGGCCACGCCGATATCACCTGCAACGCCGACGGCAGTCTCGCCATCGAGGGCTACCTCGACCCCGGTTCGGCCGAGGTGACCTCCGAGGTCTACCTGATGGTCGGCTACTTCCGCGCCGCCGACGAAAGCCTCACCATCACCGGCCGCGTGCCGGCCCTGCTGCACCGTTCGGCGAGCCACGTGATCGGCACCTGGAGTCAGCGGCTCGTGACGCTCGTGCATGGCGCCATCCAGCGGCCACTCTACACCGAGACCAGCGAGAGCGGGCGCTACGCGTACCATGAGATTCCGATGGTCTACAGCGAGCCCGACGCCTGCGAACTCGGGCCGCAAGACCCCGCCGTGCCGTGCACCCCCGACCCCACGGCGCGCGACTCGTTCAACGGGCCGCGCGGCACGCGCTACGCCGCCTCGTGGCTCGTCACGACGAACCGCGTCACGGGCGAAGTGCTCGGCGCCAACATGTACGTCAACTCCGAGTCCGGCTGGGGCGAGCTCGTGCCGGGCCCGGGTTCCGTACTCTGGACGGTGAGCCCGCACGGCGACCCGTACAACGGCTGGACCATGGCCCCCGACGAGGGGCCCATCGCCATCGACCCGGCCCTGCCGCTGCGCTTCCGCAGCGACTCGGTCGACCGCCTGCCTATCCTCGACCGCTTCGGCGAGGTGGTCGTGGGGCCCGACGGCAGCCCGCTCACCGTTTCCGAATCGTTCGGCTTCACGCACGTGTACGTCGAGTTGAACGCGCTCGACTTCGCGGGCGGCGGCGACCGCATCTACCGCGTGCAGCCCCTCGACGCCTGCTGGCCGAAACCCGCGAATTGGTGCACCGGCGAAAACGAGCTGCCCGACTGCCAGGGCGAATGCCGGCCCGCCGCCCTGCTCCACGACGCGACGTGCGATGACGGGACGGCCGGCCCCGATTTCTACTGCGCCGCATACGGCTACGACCGGGGCGACTGTCAATTTCCGGCCTGCCCGTACGGCGACGAGCGCGTGCGAGACTGCAACCTCCACTGTCTGGCGCTGCCGAGCAAGATCGGCGACGGCCAGTGCGACCAGGGCGGCAGCGCCACGCGGCCCGACCTCGACTGCGAGCCCTTCCTGTTCGACGGCGGCGATTGCAGTTGCGGCGACAACTGCTCGGGCCACGGCACGTGCGTCGACGGCGCCTGCACGTGCGATCCCGACTGGCTGCCGCCCCACTGCAACCGGCCGGCAAGCTGCGACGATGGCAGCTGTACGGCCGCCACGGGCGAAAACTGTCGCAGCTGTGCCGACGACTGCGGCGAATGCCCCGAGCCCTGCGGCGACGGGGTTTGCCGCCGCGGCAACGGCGAAGACTGCGCCACCTGCCCGGCCGACTGCGGCGCGTGCCGCTGCGGCGACGCCGTCTGCACGGTCGCGAGCGGCGAGAGCTGCGAGAACTGCGCGGCCGACTGCGGGCCGTGCCCGGCCTGCGGCGACGCCGTCTGCACGAAGTGGTCGCCGAATGCCGCCTTCCCGCAGACGTTCAACGAAACCTGCGGCAACTGCCCGAACGACTGCGGCCGGTGCCGCGGCCCGTGCTGCCTGCCGAGCGACACGCCGGCCGGCGCGGCGCTTTCCGATCCCACGACCGGCAGCTGGCCGTTTGGCGGCGGTTGCGAGGACCAGGCCGTGTCCGAGTGCGTGTGCGCCGTACTGCCGTGGTGCTGCGACGGGCAGTGGTCGCGCGCCTGCGCGACGCTCGGCCGCGAACTCTGCGGGCTCGAATGCCCCTGCGGCTGGCTGCCGGCCGGCTCCGACCCGGCGGTGTGCAACGACGGCGACCCCTGCACCGTCGACGCCTGCGACCCGGCCGACGGCACCTGCAGCCATGCCCCGCTCGACTGCGACGACGGGATCGGGTGCACGGCCGATTCGTGCGTAGGCGGCTTCTGCCGGCACACGCCCGACGCGGCGGCCTGCGACGACGACGAAGCCTGCACGAGCGACTACTGCGATGTCGCGGCGGGCTGCCTGCATGTCGCCAACAGCGATGACTGCGACGACGCCGATGCCTGCACCGACCGCGACGGTTGTCGGGGCGGGGTCTGCGAGGGCGAGGCCATCGACTGCGACGACGGCAACCCGTGCACCGACGATGGCTGCGACCCGCTGACCGGCTGCACGAACGAGGCCAACGCCGAGCCGTGCGACGACGGCAGCCCGTGCACCGAAAACGACCAGTGCAGCGAGGGCGCCTGCGCCGGCAGCGCCATCGACTGCGCCGACGCCGACCCCTGCACCCGCGATACGTGCGCCGAGGCCACGGGCGAATGCGTGCACGAGTCCGGGCCCGCGGCCTGCGACGACGACGACCCGTGCACCGACGATGCGTGCGACCCCGAGGCCGGCTGCCAGAACACGCCGCTTGAGTGCGACGACGGCGTCGACTGCACCACCGACTCCTGCGTCGGGGGCAACTGCCGCAACGTGCCCGACCACCTCGCCTGCGACGACAGCGAGGGGTGCACCACCGACTACTGCGACGCCGAGAGCGGCTGCACCCACGTGCCAAACGGCGACGACTGCGACGATGGCAACGCCTGCACCACGGGCGACCGCTGCCGCGCCGGACTGTGCGCGGGCACGACGCAGAGCTGCGACGACGTCAACCCCTGCACCGACGACGGCTGCGACCCGGCGACCGGCTGCACCCACATCGCGAACAGCGCGCCCTGCGACGACGGCAGTGTCTGCACGGAGGGGGACGGCTGTGTCGCCGGCGTCTGCACCGGCACGGAAATCGACTGCACCGACGATGACCTCTGCTCCCGCGACAGTTGCGACCCGGTAGCGGGCTGCGTGCACATCACCGGGCCCAGCGCCTGCGACGACAGCGACCCGTGCACGGTCGATTCGTGTACCCCCGACAGCGGCTGTCGCAACGTCGCGATCGACTGCGACGACGGGGTCGATTGCACGCTCGACTCGTGCGTCGGCGGCAGCTGCCGCCATGTCGGCCAGGCGACGGCCTGCGACGACGCCGACGTCTGCACCACCGACTACTGCGACCCCGCGGAGGGTTGCGCCCACGTGCAGAACAGCGCCGCCTGCGACGACGCCGACCCCTGCACCACGGGCGACCGCTGCGCGGCCGGCACGTGCGCCGGCACGCCGCGCGACTGCAGCGACGGCAACCCGTGCACCGACGATGCGTGCGACGCCCTCGGCGTCTGCACGCACACGAACAACACGGCCGCCTGCAACGACGGCAGCGCGTGCACCGACAACGACACGTGCGCCGCCGGGAGCTGCCACGGCACGGCCATCTCGTGCGACGACGACGACCCGTGCACGCGCGACAGCTGTGTCCCGGCCACGGGCTGCGCGCACGTGTCCGGGGCCGCGGCCTGCGACGACGGCGACCCGTGCACCGTCGACTCGTGTACCCCCGAGACGGGCTGCAGCAACGTGGCGCTCGACTGCGACGACGACATCGCGTGCACGGCCGACTCGTGCCTGAATGGCGTCTGCCGCCATGCGACGCGGTCGGCCGATTGCGCCGACGCCGACGTCTGCACCACCGACTACTGCGACGCGCAGTCCGGCTGCGTCCACGTGCAGAACAGCGTCGACTGCGACGACGGCAACGCCTGTACCACGGGCGACCGCTGCCGCGCCGGCACGTGCGCCGGCACGCCGCGCGACTGCAACGACAGCAATCCCTGCACCGACGACGCCTGCAACGCGCTCGGCGCCTGCACGCACACGAACAACACGGCCACCTGCAACGACGGCAGCGCCTGCACGAGCGGCGACCGGTGTGCCGCCGGGGCCTGTACGGGGGCGGCCATCTCCTGCA
This sequence comes from uncultured Myxococcales bacterium, assembly GCA_964422715.1. GTDB lineage: Bacteria > Myxococcota_A > UBA9042 > PWKZ01 > CAYRCM01 > CAYRCM01. The sequence continues at coordinate 44,764 of CAYRCM010000012.1, forward strand.
ACGACAACGATTTCTGCACCGACGACAGCTGCGACCCGGCGACGGGTTGCGTCAACGTCCTCGACGCGCTCCAGTGCGACGACGGCAACGCCTGCACCACCGATGTGTGCAACGCGTTGACCGGCTGCAGCCACCCGGCGGTCAACTGTGACGACGGCATCGCCTGCACCACCGACTCGTGCACCGGCGGGGTCTGTCGCCACGTGGCGCATGCCTCCGCCTGCGACGACGACGATGTCTGCACGACCGACTACTGCGATTCCGAGACGGGCTGCGCCCACGTGAACAACGCCGCGGCCTGCAACGACGGCAGCGCGTGCACCGCGGGCGACGTCTGCCACGACGGCACGTGCGCCGGGACGGCCATCGACTGCGACGACGCCAACCTGTGCACCAACGATTCCTGCGACCCGCTGGTCGGCTGCGCAAACCTCGACAATACGGCGGCCTGCAACGACGGCAACGCCTGCACCACGGGCGACGTGTGCACGGGGGGCGACTGTGTCGGCGCGGCCGTCGACTGCGACGACGGCGAGGTGTGCACCGACGACACCTGCAACTCCCTCACGGGCTGCGCCCACGTCAACAACGACGCCCCGTGCGACGACGGCGATCCGTGCACCTACGACGCCTGCAGCCCGGTCACCGGGCAGTGCGTCGGCAGCCCGAAGTGCGGAGCCAACACGGACTGCGAGACCACCAGTTGCGATGTCGACGGCACTTGCTGGACCGAAGTGCAGCCGGTCCGGACGATGTGTCCCGACGATGGCAACGGCTGCACCGACGACACCTGCGACGTCGCCGCCTGGATGTTCAGCTACGGCCGCTTCATCCAGTCGTCCGACCTGCCGTTCGACGGCACCGACACCGGGGTGAGCGGCGACAACGTCATCGGCGGCCCCTTCCCCATCGGCTTCTTCTACGACTTCGGCGGGGGAGGCATGAGCTCGGGCACCCCGGTCGACCAGTTCTACGTGACGACCAACGGCATTCTGTCGCTCGACGGGCGAGACCCGGGCCCCGACAACAGCACGTTCTTCACGACTTCGGGCCACTTCGTCGCGGGGTTCTGGGCCGACCTCCAGGTGCAGCCGGGCATCGGTTCCATCGTGTACGCGGTCGGGGGCGATACCGACGAACACGTGCTCACCGTCGAATGGCGCAACGTCAACCGCGTCGGCCATCCGAGCGAGCGCCTGCGCTTCCGGGTGCAACTCTATGAACGGGGCTACATGTCGCTGCGCCACGACGAGCTCAACGGTCAATCGGGGCTCAGCGCCGTCGTGTCGTCCACGGGCTCGAGCATGTTCATCACCGACGAGGGGCTGCCGCTCGGCAAGATGAAGCTCTTCGGCGGCACCGAGTGCCGCCACTCGCCGCAGCCCGACGGGTATCAGTGCAACGGACAGCTGAGTTGCGAGACCTGTCAGGGCGGCGACCCCTGGACGCCGGGCATCTGCACGGGCTCCTGCGAAGACGGCAATCCGTACACGACCGACGCCTGCGGACCGGCGGAGTTTCCGTGCGCCCGCGTCAATTCCATGCGCACGATCCCGGCCGACACGTTCTGGATGGGCTGCAACCCGGCCGTCAACCCGGGCTGCCCGACGAACGAGCAGCCGCAGCACGAGCTGACACTCGAGGAATACCAGGTCGACGTCACCGAAGTGACCAACGAGTCCTACATGCAGTGCGTCGAGCAGGGCGTCTGCCAGATGCCGGCCATCTTCTACGGTTGCTCGCTCTTCGGCGATACGAGCCAGTTCCTGCCGGTGACCTGCGTGAGCTGGAGCCAGGCCCGGGAATACTGCGAGTGGGCCGGTAAGCGCCTGTGCACCGAGGCCGAATGGGAAATGGCCGCCCGCGGCGGCTGCAACTACTGGGAAAACCGCTGGGACTACTGTCCGCTGGCCATGCGCACCTACCCGTGGGGCAACAACGCGCCCACCTGCTCGCTCGCCGCCGCCAGCCTGACCGGCTGCGACCTCGAGCGGATGCAGACCGTCGGGTCGTACGAGAATGGGGAGGCCCCCGGCGGCGCACTCGACCTCGCCGGCAACGCCGCGGAGTGGGTGCAGAACACGTGGCGGGCCGCCTACGGCGACTACCCCGGCGGCTATGGCGAGCCCGACGACGGCCCGCTGCGCACCGTACGCGGCGGCTCCTATCAGTCCAATGCGGCCGGCCTCCGGGCGACGGGGCGTTCGTACGCCCACGAGGACTCGGTCTCGCCGGAGATCGGCTTCCGTTGCTGCGCCAATCGCTGGCTCGGCTTCCCGTTCGTGTATTGAGCCGCCGACGCCGCCGCGGGGACGGAGCGCCGACCGCCGGAGCGTTCGACGGGGTGCGCCTGGGCGTGTGCGGGCTGCTCGCGCTGGGGTTCATGACGGCGTGCGGTGCGGGGTCGGGCAGCCCGGTCACGCCCGACGCCGGCGACCCCCGCGACGCGGACGGCGAGAGCCTGGCGGAAGATGCCGACTGCCGGCCCGAGGCGCCGCCCGCGATCGCCTGGACGGCGCTTGGGCACTTTCCCGTCGACCGTCAGGGCCGCACGGCCGAAATCAGCGTGCCCTTCGAGGCGGGCCTGCGCTACCTCGCCCTCCGCACCACGGCCGACCCGCCGAGCCCGTCGCTCGGCGCCTGCTACCGGCTCGAACCCGTGACCCTCGCCTCGGGCGCCGAGTGGGTGGCGGCACCCGAGGCCCAAGACCCGCAAACCCCCGTCTGCACGCTGTGCTCGCAGCGCGTGACCACGGGCCACGGTTACGGGCTGTTCGTCTTCCCGAACGACGGCGGGCCGCTTCCGGGCCCCGACACGCTGCGCTTTCGCGTGCAGCTGCGCCACTGCGCCTATGGGGTCGAGGCGACGGCCACGGCCCTGCCCGATCTGCCCGAAAACGTCGTCGTCGAGGTCGCGCGCGAGGCCGAAGCGGCCGTGCCCGACGCGGCGGCTCGTGCGTCGCTCGGCATCCGGCTCGCCACGGCCCCCGGCGCGGCCGTTGACGAAGCCACCTTCGCGGCGGCGTGGGCGCAGGTCGAGCGGCTCTACGCCGCGGCCGGCATCGCGCTGCGCCTCGATGCCGTAGCGCACGCCGTCGGGGCCCCCAGCGACGCCCTGCGCTACGGCCCCGGCGACATGCTGGCGGCCGACGCGCTCGCGGCCGACGCCGCCGCGGCGCTGCACGTCGACCCGGCGGCCGGCGCGCGCGCGCTGACGGTCGTCTTCGTGCCCTGCCTCGAACGCCACGACCCGGTGACGGCCGAGGTGGCGTATCCGGCCGGCCAGGCGCTGCGCATCCCGGGCGGCGCGCCGACCGGCGGCTACGGCGACGCCGTGTTCGTGGCCACGGCCGACTGTCCGCTGTTCGCGGGAGAGCCTCTGCCGCATGCCTGGGCCGACGGCGCCGAACTGGGCCTCATCGTCGCCCACGAACTCGGCCACGCGCTCGGGCTGCACCACGCCGACACGACCGCGTCGAGCCACCGTGCCCCCGCCGGGCCGGCAAACGTCATGACGACCACGGTGCTGAGCCTCGACCCCGAGATGGCCACGTTCAGCGCGGCGCAGGCCGATGGGCTGCGGCGCCACCCGGCGGTCTGGCCCGGGCCGCTCGCGACCTGCCCGTAGCCGCCGGACGGGGCACGACCGGGGCGGCCCTCCATACCAGGTTGCGTTCCAAAGGATACCGAGGCGCCGAGGAGCGATCCCCCGAGGCGTACTCCGGGTACGCCGCAGGGGGGAGCGACGAAGGCAACAAAGGTATCCGAAGGAAGGCGACTTGGTGTCAGGCGCACGGCCGGAGGGCGGTACCGCTCGCGCGCGGGGGCTTGCCGATTCACGTTCCATCCGCACGTTGGGCGCCGATTCTTCGGCGGTCGGACAGAACAACTTCGTCGCTTCTCCGTAACAACTCCGTTACTGCTGTGTACACGCTTCGTTCAGGAACGCAGCTGTGACGGATTTGTCAAGGAGGATCGATGGCGCTATGCTGGGCCGATGGCGCGCCGCCACAACGGCCCCGGGGCCAGGCGGGCGGCGCGCAGGAGGCAGACGATGGCACGTGCGACGGGCGGTCCGGCAGCGAACCTTTCGGGCAAGATCGACAACCTGGTGTTCTGCCAACGGGGGCGCGGCACGTACGTGCGGCGGTACACGAAGCCCACAAACCCCAACACCGTGGCGCAACAGGCGCAGCGGGGGCGCTTCGCAGCGGCCGTCGCAGCCTGGAAGGGGCTCTCGGCCGAAGCGCGGGCCGACTGGCAGAAACGCGCCAAGCGCGACGACCGCACCGGCTACCATCTCTTCGTGGGCCAGTTCCTGGCGCAGCAGACGGCGCCCGCGGTTGCGCCGCCGCCGCCCGCCGGGCCCGAGCCCGATTGACCGACCGCGCGGGCATCCCTGGTGTACTGGAACGAAATTGGCGGCACCCTATCTCCGAGGGATCGTCGCCGCCGGCAAGGCGCGACGACGAAGGACTGGCAACGCCAATTCGAGGAGGAGCAACACAGCCGGCGGTGACGAGGACCGGAGAGAGGGGCGTGCTAATTGCGTTCCACTTCACCAGTTCGGCTGCCGAGTTCGGCGGTCGCCGCGTTTAGGATGCGCAAGCAGGCCACGGGGAGGGCTACACCGACAAGCCCAACTCTTGGAGGGCCTGGGTGGCCAAGAGCGCCCAGCCCCGGTTGGCCTGGGGGCTCGCCGGGCTCGGGTGCGGCACCTCGCCCACGGTCACGCCCGGCAGCCCTTGCAGCGCACGCTGGAGCCGCGCCCGGGCGAATGCGCCGACCCCGAGCACGAGGCGCGGCCGGAAGGACGCGACCGTCGCGCGCGCGGCCCGGTCGCAGGCCGCGAAGAGCGGGGCGCGTTCACCGGCCGGCAGCTTGTCGGGGGTGACGTTGGCGCCACTCGCGGCCATGAACACGAGCGGACAGTAGTTGGCGACGAAGAAGCGCGCGAAGAAGCGTTCGGGGGTGCCGAAACGCTCCCGCGCCCAACCCCAGAAACGCTGGCCGCTGACCTCGCTGCGCGGGCAGGCAAAGCCCTGGATGGGGCGCTTCGGGTGCTCGACGGGCGGCTTGCCGATGGGCACGTCGATGCCGAGCCAGTCGCGCACCGCGGCGACCTCGCCGAAGGGCACGCCCACCTGCGCCATGCCGAAGGGCCCGGGGTTCATGCCGAAGAACAGCACCTCGCGCGGCCCCTGCCCGTACGTCTCGCAGTAGCGGTCCCACGCCGCCCGCGCATAGACGAGCGGGTTGTAGACGTGCGTCACGGGGGGCCCGAAGGTCAGCCCCGCAAGGTCGTTGAGCAAGTCGGCGGTGATGGCGGAAAGCATGGCGAAACCCCTTTCGCCCGCGGAAGTCAGGGCACGAGCAGGAAGTACGCCACGACGGGGATGACGACGCCCGCACCGACGAGGATGCCGGCGCGGCCCCAGAGCCCGAGGCGCCCGCGCAGGAGCAGCACGCCGGAAATGGCCATGAACAGCAGCAGCGCCGCGAAGGCGTCGGCGAGGTAGGTCCAGAAGCCGCGACCCTCGTTGAGGTGCAGGAAGTTCAGGGCGCGCAGCACGGGTCGTTCGGTCTTGGTGCGCCACACGGCCTGGCCGGTCGAGGGGTGGTAGTCGATGAGATCGCTGTCGCCGCGGCCGTAGAGCAGGGTCATGAGGTCGGGACCGCGCCAGAAGACTTTCCACGGGCGCTCGCTGCGGCCAAACGCCTGCCCGATGCGCAGCGCGAGGCGGGCGTCGTGCGCGCGGGCGAGTTGGCCTTCGGCCGCGGCGGCCGAAGCGTCGCCCGCGGCCGGCGCCGGGCTGCCGAGCAGTGCGGAGGGCAGCCCCACGGGCCGCACGTCTTCGTGGCGCGCGTTGTTGGGGTCCCAGTCGGCGCGATGGTTCACCACGATGCCCGAGACGGCGTAGACCACGGTGAGGCCGACGGCCACGCAGCCCAGATCGCGGTGCAACAGCAACAGGCGACGACGCCAAGCCATGTGGCGGGGCCTTTCTGCGGCGGGTGCCGGTCAGGGCAGGCGTAGGGTCCGGAGGCGCCGGCCCGGGACTGCGCCGGCCGGAGTGGGCAGGGTGCCGCGCGCGCGGGCGTCAGGGGGCCGCCGGGCCCTCGATGAAATCGGCCGCGACGGCGCGCAGCACCACTTCCTGGGGCGGCGTGCCGCCCGCCGGGGCGGCGCCCACCTGGTGCTCGCTCGCGAGGTGCTGGGCCATGCCCGGCGACGTCTGAACGACCTCGACCGTGCCTTCGACCTTGACGCTGCGGCCGATGCTGCCCTGCGGCGCCAAAAACGCCGGGGCGGCGAGCACGCGCACCTGCTGGCCGCTCTTGTCGGCGGCGGCGACCGAAAACCAGCTGCGGCGATGGTGGCACATGGCCGCGACGTCGCCGGTCACGATGACGGCCTTGCCGGCATGGGCCTGCGCGTCTTTCAACAGGTCGCCGATGGCGAGGGTCGGGGCCGCGCTGAACGCCGGGCCGAAGTGCGTGACGGTTTCGCCGGTGGCGCGCTTCTCGACGACTCCTTCGGCCGCCGCGGCACCGCCGGCGGTGCCTTCGTCGCAACCCGCCGGGTTGTGACCTTCGGCGCCGCCACAGCCACCGCCACAACCGCCGGGCTGCCCCATGGGCGCCGCGGCGCCCGCCATGGCGGCGGCACCGGGGCAACCGCCCGCGGCGGCACCCGGGCAACCGCCCGCAGCGGCACCCGGGCAACCGCCCATGGCCGCGCCCGGGGCGCTGCCCTCACCCTTGCAGGCGCACGGAGCGCCGTCCTTGCAGCCGCAAGTCGCCCCACCGGAGCAGGCGCACGGACCACCATCCTTGCAGGTGCAGGCGCCCTCGGCCGTGCAACCGCAGGGGCTGCCGTCCTTGCAGGCACAGGCGCCTTCGCCCTTGCACTCGCAGGGCGCGCCGTGTTTGCAGCCGCAGCCGCCTTCGCCCTTGCACGGGCAGTCGGCACCGGCCTGGCCCTTGCACGGACACGGGCCGCCCTCTTTGCAGCCACAGGCGCCGCCGTCCTTGCAGGCGCAGCCGCCCTCGCCCTTGCACGGGCACGGGGCGCCGTCTTTGCAGGCGCAGCCGCCTTTGCAGGTGCAGGCGCCGCCTTCTTTGCAGCCGCACGGGCTGCCGTCTTTGCAGGCGCAGCCGCCTTCGCCCTTGCAGGTGCAGGCGCCGCCTTCTTTGCAGCCGCACGGGGTGCCGTCCTTGCAGGCGCAGCCGCCTTCGCCTTTGCAGGTGCAGGCGCCGCCGTCCTTGCAGGGGCAGCCGCCTTCGCCGGCCACCGCCGGGCCGGCCGCGGCAGGGCCGGCCGCGGGGTCGGCCGCGATCTGGGCGGCTCCGCCGGCCCCGGCCGTTGCCTCGGGAGCGGTTTTCGACTGACAGGCCACAAGAGCGAGAGTCAGGGCCAGAAGCCCAAACATGACAAAGCGCTTCATGCCGGATCCTCCACGTGCCTCACCGTCTTCACGGAGACACCGAAATGGCGATCCCCAATTACGGGCTTGGTGAAGCGCTGTCAAACGAAGACGTGCGGTGAGGCCGACGGGAACGGGGCGGCCGGGCGCGCGCCCGGCGCGGGCACTAGCGGGCGGCGTGGCGCCGCCGGATGACGAGGCCGAGAAGCGGCAGCAGGGACAGGGGCAGCGCTGCGCCGGCGCCCGCCGCCCCGGGCACCTGGCAACCGCCGCCCGTTGCGGCCTGGGCACCGGCACCACCGCCCGGAACCGCGGCGTCGGCGCCGCCCACGGTGTCGACGGGGTCGATCGGGACGCCGCCGCCCGTCTCGCCGCCGCTCAGGCCGCCGTCGGTGCCGGGCTTGGGGCCGGCGACATCGGAATCGTCGACCGGCGAATCGGTGTCCCCCTGGCCGCCGCTGCCGGCGTCGGACCCACCGGACGAACCGGCGTCGGGGGTGCCGGGTTCGCTCGGCGCGCAGACCGGCTGGCCGAGCAGCGCATTGAACTGGCAGCGTTGCCCGACCGCGGCACAGTCTTCGCGAACGAGCGTGCCGGCGACGCAGCGCACGGCGACCCCACCGTCGCAGGCGTTTTCGGCTGTCGTGCAGTTCGCCGGGGCGACCGTGAGACAACCGAAGCGGCCGTCGACGGCGAGGAAGCCGCAGGTCTTGCCCGTGGCGGCGCAGTCGTCTTCGAAGAGCGTGTCGCCCTCACACCAGACGGCCGTGTCGCCGTCGCAACGGCCGGCGCTCGGCACGCTGGCGCACGGATCGCTCGGCGCCGGCCCTGCGATGCAGTCGTAGCCGACCGTGGCGTTGACGTAGCGGCACTCGAGCCCGTCGTCGCCGCAATCGATGGTCTGGAGTTGGTTGCTGACACAGCGTTCGAGGACATCGCCCGTGCAGCGCCCGCGTTCGCTGACGCCGTTGCAGGCGTCGGGGGCCGTGGCGTCGACGCAGCCGTAGCCCGCCGCCGCGCTGACGTACTGGCACTGCTGGCCGCGGGCGCCGCAGTCGGTGGTCTCGACGGCGCCGTCGACGCAGCGTTCGAGCACGGTGCCCGAGCAGCGGCCGCGTTCGGTGAGGTCGCCGCATTCGTCGGGGGTGGTGCCGCCTTCGGTGCAGTAGTAGCCGGTCTGGTCGTCGACCCAACCGCAGTCGAGCCCTTCGGCGCCGCAGTCGTGTTGCGCGATCTGGCCGTCCTGGCACCATTCGGCCACGTCGCCGTTGCAGCGCCCGAGGTAGTCGAGGTCGCCGCATTCGCCGGGGGTGGTGCTGCCCTGCATGCAGTAGTAGCCGGTTTCGTCGTCGACCCAGCCGCAGACGAGCCCTTCGGCCGCGCAGTCGTGCGTGGCGATCTGCCCGTCCTGACACCACTCGGCCACGTCGCCGTTGCAGCGGCCGAGGTAGTCGAGGTCGCCGCATTCGTCGACCGGGGGCTCGGAGCCGCCGGCCTCGGCGATCCAGTCGGCGATGGTGTCGAGCCGCGTCATGGTGTCCCAGCCGGTGCACGAATCGTCGCCGTTCGATTCGACCGCCATGATGGTGGCGTTGTCGCCGAGCAGCGGCCCGCCGGAGTCGCCATAGCACAGGCCCTGTTCGCCGTGGCCGTAGACCTGGACCGTCGTGCTCGCGACCGTTTCGAGGCTGACACGCGCAAAGTAGCGGCCTTCGGAGCCGTCGTCGGTCTGGCCGTAGCCGGCGACGTCGACCCACTCGCCGACGAATTCCTGGGGCGAGGTCGTGCGCACCGTGATGGGCTGCAGGCTCGGCAGCCGCGCCGTGGCGTCGGAACTGAGCACGAGCAGGGCCGCGTCGACCTGCGGGTGGATGACCACCTCGGCAACGTCGAACGAGGCGTCAGGGTCGTTCGGCATGAGCCCGACGCTGAAGCCCGTGTTGTTGGCGGTGGTGCCGCCCTCGAAGCAGTGGGCCGCCGTGGCGACGACGTTGGGGGAGACGAGCGTGCCCGAGCAGAAGTTGCTCGACGGCGAGCCGTACCAGTGGAGCCACCCGATGGCGAGTTGTTGCCCCGCCGTGAGCGGGAACACCTGCGGCTCACGCGTACCGTAGTAGATGGGGGCCGAGTGACGACCGAACGACAGCGATGCGCCGCCGCTGTCGGGCGTGCAGGCGAACTCCGGGACGAGCAAGAGGGCGAGGGCGATAGGCAGTGAGGCGATCCGCATGTCCCTTCTCCATCAGCGTGTCGAAAGAGCCAGACCGGCCGGGACGGGCCGGCGCGCCCGGCCGGACGACGGGGGGAGCCGTCCGGCCAGGCGCTGGCAGCATATCGGGCGGCCCGGCCCACTGCAAGACAGTACCGGCCGCAAGCGCGTTACGCGGGCCGGCGCGCCCGGCTACCCGCCGGCCGCGGGGTGGCCTCCCGCAGCGCTTTCTCCATGGGCACGTGCGCGATGCCGGCCTCATCGAAAGGCGGCCCGCTCACCCCGTAGCCGAGCCGCTCGTAGAAGCCGGCCGCGGCCTGCTGGGCATGCAGGTGCACGTGCAGGAGCCCGCGGCGCCCCGCCTCGGCTTCGAGGAGCGCCATGAGCTGCCGGCCCAGTCCCTGGCCGCGGTGCGCGGCCAGCACGGCGAGCCGGCCGAGTTTGCCGTCGGGGGCAAGCCGCCCCGTGGCGACGGGGGTGTCGCCGAGAAGCAACACGACGTGGAAGCATTCGGCGTCGCTGCCATCCTCGTCGAGGGCGAGTGGGACCTGCTGCTCGACGACGAAGACGGCGCGGCGCACCTGCCGCGCGGGCTCGGCGAGCGCCTCGTAGAGGCCGGTCAGAACCGTGAAAGCCACTGAGAAGCCTCCGCCGCATGCGCCGGCGGCGCTACGGGTCGAGCAGCGCCCCGCCGCGCACCGCAAAGACGTCGCGCCCGTGCACGCGTCCTGTGCGGTCGGCGTCCTGGATCCAGAGCGTGCGGTTGTCGCCGGCGAATTCGACGCCGGCCCAGGAACCGTCGCCGGGCCGGCCGACGAGGTACTTGTAGGCCACCTCGCCGCCGCGCGGCAGACGCACGACGCGGGTCCAGTAGCCGTCGCCCGCGGCCCGGTCGCCGTGGCTGCCGTCGTCGTAGAGGGCGAGCGCATTGCCGAGCCACGCGCCGAGTTCGACGCGGTCGCCGGACAGGGTCACGACGGTACCGGCGTCCGGGTCGAGGCCGGGAGCCGCGCCGGCGTCGACCTCGAAGGTGACGAGCACCGTGCCGGCGTCGCCGTCGCTCAGAATCGACCCATGGGCCGGCAGCAGCGCTTCGTCGCCGCTCGGGGCTTCGACGACGGCGATGACCTGGAGCGGCCCCGCGAGCCCGAACGCCGCGGGGTCGCAGGCGACCTCGATGGCGGCGGCGCCAAACGCGCGCGCGGAGCAGGCCCCGACCGGCACGAAGCCCGCGCCGCCCGGCTGTTCGACGGCACACGTTTCGACGATCGGGTCGAGCACGACGCGCAGCGCGGCTCCCGGGACGTGCGGGGGCTCGGCGCGGAACGTGAGCGGCGTCCCCTCCGGCGTGGTCGCGGCGGCACCGCGACCCGCGGCATCGGCGAGGTAGAGCGAGACGCGCGTCGGCACGGCGAAATCGGCGAGGGGACCGGCAAACGTGAGGCCGGCATGGAGCGTTTCGCCGACGCGCGCCGCGTAGAGGGCCACCGGGGCGGTGCCCGTGTCGGGCAGGCCGTCGTGATCGACGGCCGCGGGGCCGAACGGTCGGTACTCGGCGGCCGTCACCGTCCCGTCGACCTGCGGCGGGGCGGGCGGCCCAGCCCGGCGCAGCGCCGCGAGCAGCGTGTAGGCGAATTCGGCCGCACACCAGCTGAGCGGCGAGGCGGGTGCGGCCCCGGCCCCCCCGTCGTAGACGCGTTCGGGCGCCAGGCCATAGCGGTTCGTGAAACTGGCCATCCAGGTGAGCAGGTTCGTGGCGACGCGGTCGTCGCCGATGGTCAGCGCGTACTGGGCCGCGGCGGACGTGGTGAAGAAGAACAGATCCTGGCCGTAGTCGCCCTTGGCCGCCTCGGCCCCGGCGCTGTCGTTGCCGGATGGGGGCGCGCCCTTCGCCTCGGGCAGGTCGCAGTCGCCCGGAGCGAACGGCTCGAAGTAGCGCACGCCGCCGCCGTAGGTCGTGGCGGCATCGAGAATGAAGCGATAGGTGGCGTCCTGCAGCGGGCCGGCCGGGTAGCCGAGCGCCGGGCCGAACAGCGCCGACGTGTTGTAGAGCAAGGCGGAGAGCGGTTCGGTCGCGGGTGGGGCCGGGTGCTCGTCGGCGAGCAGCAGGCGGCGGAGATCGAGGAGCCGCGTGCGCAGCCCGCCGCGGATGCGCCCGGCGGCGGCGCGATAGGCCGCGGCGCGAGCCTCGTCGCCGCGACCGAGCGCGAGCCGCTGGCCGGCGTCGAGCCCGGCGGCGCTCGTCATCGCGGTGGCCGCGAGGCGCCCGGCGCACTCGACGATGCCGCCCTCGCGGAAGAGCCCCGTGCCGTCTTGCTCGGCGACGAGGTAGTCGAGGGCGGCGAACAGGTTGTCGAGCTGCGCCGCCGAGAAGCGCGCGGCACCGATGGCCTCGACGAGCAGCGCCAGATAGCCGTTGCTGTCCCATTCGGGCACGTCGTAGGCCGCGCCGGAGCCGCCGTCGACGGCCCGGCCGCGGGCGTCGTAGCGCGCGTAGAACGCGCCCGGCGCAGGGCCGGGGTAGTGGCCGCCGAGCCAGTCGGCGACGATCTCGTGGGCCTCGTCGGCGTGTTTGCCGGCGAGCAGCGCCCGGGCCACCATGAGCGCGTCGCGCGGGTAGAGCTGCGGGTAGCCGTTCGTCAGGAACTGGCCGGTGAGATCGGCCGGCACGCGGCCCCCGAGGCTCGACGCGCGCGCGGCGTAGAGGTTCGCGGCCGCGAGTTCGCAGGCCGCGCCGCGACCGCAGAGCGGCTCGGGGGCGTAGCCCTGCCAGTGCTCGCGGGCGGCGCCGAGCGGGTCGGCGGCGGCGAGCGCCTGCCGGATGCCGGTGAGCGGCAGGGCGCTGCCCGGACCCACGGCCACGACCCAGACGAACGGTGCGGCCCCGCCTTCCGGGGGCGTGAGGTCGAGTTGCAGCGCGAGTTCGGCGGCGCGGCCAACGGCGCCGGTGAGCCCGGCAACGAGGGTCGGCGAGTCGACGGGACCGGTTTGCACGGCCGTGGGGGCGGGCCGGGCGGCGAACGCCAGCGTGTAGTCGAGCCCCTCGCCGTCGCGGAAGTGGGCCGCGAGCACCGGGCCGAACTCGCTCGCGACCTCTTCGACGGACACGAGGCTGCCGCCGTCGATGTGCGGCACGTCGCGCAGCGTCAACTGCGGCACGACGCGCACGCCGGCGACACCGGCGCCGGGCTCTGCGAGGCCCTGCACGACCACGGCATCGGCCGCGCCGACGAACGCCCGGGTCGTGACCCGGCTGCCGTCCGGGGCGGCCCGGCTGGCGTACGCGGCAAAGAAGGGATCGAGGCCCACGGCGGGGCTCGTCGTCCATTCGGCGCCGTTCGTCGCGAGGCGCGTGACGCCGGCCCGCACGAGGTCGCGGCCGAAGTGGCCCACGTAGAGGTGCGCGAGCCCCGGCGCCGGGTGTTGCCCGTTGTCGTCGCTCCAGGCGGCCGTGACCCGGCCGTTGCCGAGCACCGCGTAGCCCGGGAATGGTCCCGCGGCCACGGGGCGCGCGGCCGGGCCGGCGCCGGCAGCGCCGACGAGCAGCGTGGTGCTGCCGGCGGCCACTTCGTAGGTCTCGCGGCGGTCGCCGAGGACGACGACGAGGCGGAACGCGTCGCTCGCCGTGACGCGCAGCGTGGCCGGGGCATCGGCCGTGGAACGCGGCTCGGCCTGGAGGTCGACGAGCTGATCGCCGAAGCGGTAGCCCGCCACCCCGTGCCGGTCGGTGCGCGTGAGCTGCCACGTGAGCGTGTCGGCCGGGGCGTCGGGTTCGAGGCCGATGACGTTCTCGATGAGGAGCGCGATGGGGCCGAGCCCCGACCAGCCGACGAAGTCCTGCCGGCCGAGGTACGTGTTGTCCCAACGGCGGCCGGGGGCGGCGCGGTCGGGAGCGTAGAGTTCCCAGAGCGTGGCCGTACCGGGGCCCGTGGCGTCGGGGGCGAGTTCGCCCGCCGCGGGCGCGAAGTCGGCGAAAACGCGGTAGAGGTTCGTGAGGTGGTTTTCGCTCGCCGCCCGGGCGAGGTCGGGCCGGTCGTACGCTTCGAGGGCCTGCACCGTCGCGTAGTTCGTCGGCGCCCAGACCCCGCCGCGCCAGTAGAAGCCGCCCGGGTCGTAGGCCTGCGAGCGCGCCTCGGTCGACGCGAACACGTGCAGCCGCCAAAACGCCGCCGGGTCGTGCAGGTGCGCGACGACGCGGCCGGACTGTTCAGGGGTGGCGCAGCCGGCCACGAGCGGCCAGACCGACGCGAGCGTCTTGTCGGCGAGAAAGCGGCCTTCGCGGTCGAGGTCGAAGAAGAAGCCCGTGCCGGCGTCGTAGAGCAGGCGCCGGATGTCGCCGCAGAGGCGCTCGGCCTCGGCGGTTTGGGCCGCGGATTCGCTGGGGTCGCCGAGCCACGCGTAGAGCCGCCCGAGCATACGCCGGCCGAGCGCCTGCTGGGCCGACATGTCGACCCAGACGTAGGCCGCGTCGCGCGGCGCGTTGTCCATGCCCGAACCGAGCCCGGTCTGGTAGTAGAGCGGCGTGCCGTCGGGGGCCGAGTGGCGCGCGTTGCGGTCGATCCAGTCGTGGTAGGCGTCGATGAGCGGAACGACGCGCGGCAGCCTCGAGCGGTCGCCGGTCTGCTGCACGTAGAGCCATTCGGCCCAGGCGAAGAGCGGCGGGTTGAGCATGAGTTCGCTGGCCGCGCGGTCGGGCCCGCCGCCGGGCTGGCCATCGGACTCGTTGACGACACGGCAGATGTAGCCCGTGAGGTCGTCCGTGTCGTAGCCGGGAGCGGCGCGGCCCTGCACGGCGTAGAAGTTGTCGAGCGACGGCATGACCGGGAAGGCATCGACGCCGAGCCGGCCAAACAGCGTCATGAAGCACGTGTCCCACTGGAAAACCTGCTCGGAAAACGCCTCGTCGAGGTAGTGGGCGGCGAATCCGTTCATGCGCGTGCCGGCGGCGACGTGTTCGCGCAGAAACTGCCAGGCGGCATCGTACAGTTCGACAAACGCAGGGTCGTCGCCGAGTTCGACCGCCGGCCAACCGCGCCGCAGCGGCACCGTGAGCGGCGGCCGTGGCAGTTCGAGCCCCAAGACGGCCGTTGGTTCGCCGGGTTCCTGCCAGATGCCGTCCTGCTGGGCGTCGCCGTCGCCATCGAGCCAGGCCGTGAGCCCGTAGGCGCCCGCGGGCAGGCCGTCGATGCGCACGGGGTTCACGGCCGGCGCCGCGACCGTGCGTTGCAGCACGATGTCGCCGTTGCCGCTGGCCGCGCGGAATTGCACCACCACGGGGCCGCTTTCGCCGGCCGGCGGCACGAGCGTGAGCCAGAACGTCGTGCCGGGGGGCACGTCGACGCCGGCCTCGGGGGCGCCGTCGGGCACGTCGCCCGGCAGCTCGCCCGGCGGCGCGTCGGCGGCCGGGTCGCCGTCGGGCGGCGGCGGCTGGTCGACGG
>CAYRCM010000013.1:0-24147 GCA_964422715.1 uncultured Myxococcales bacterium
CATCCGATCGCGACGGTCTCGTCCAGGAAGTCACGCTTCTCGGTGCTCGGCGACAATCTGGGTTTTGCCGGCTGCACGGCCGGTTCCGCTGCCACAGACGGATCGAAAGCGCGCCCCGGCGGGGTCACGTGTGGCGCGGTCGCCCTGTCACGGTCGCGGGCCCGGTCCGGGCACGATGCTCACGCCGCGGCGAATGCTCCCCTGGGCGTCGACCACGAGCAAGCCCAACGCTACCTCCGGCGGACAGGTCCACGCGTAGACGGTTTCGCCCGTCGGGGAGATGGCCACGCGGTCGCCTGCGGCGCAGTGACAGGGAAGCTGGTCGACCGAGGGGGCCGCACCGTCCATGGCTTGGAGAACGATCACATCGTCGATTGCGGCCGACGGAGGACTCGACGTTTCCGGAAAGCGCAGCCGGGCCGCGCGGACACGGCGTTTTCCGAGGGGTTTGTCGCAGGCGACCACACCGGTCTCGACGGGGTCAGTTGCTGCGGCAGTTCTGGGGGGGTATACGAATGCCCGACTCCAGCCCGTCGGGCAGGCGGACCCCCCAGTGGGCCAAGCCTGGACCGCCAACTGTTGGTCGCGCGCGAACGAACGCACGAACTCCGGCACTGCATCTTGATCGGTGCCGCATCCTGCGTGCCGCGCAACTCGGCTCGTGAGAACCAGGCTCGGGTACTTGCCGAGGGCGGCTATCAGTGAGCGCGTCTCAGGATCCACTCGCCCCACGAAGGACTCGAGGAGGAGCTGCTTTGCCCACGTCCGGGCCGCTTGTGTCGACCCGCGCGGCGGGGGCGGCTTGCTCGACAGGAACCGCGCGAACTCAAGCAGACCCTCGTTGTTCTGGAGCGTCGAACGCACGCTGGCCGGGGCGCTATCCGGCAGGTCGCTGAACGCCCCACGCTGGTACTCGATGGCCGATTCCGGAGCTCCTAAGTAGAAGGCCACGCACGCCTGCGAGGCCTTCACGACGTAGGCAGTCGCGCCCAGGGCAGCGGCCTCGCTCAGCAGTCTTCCAGCAAGCAGGAGATCGGTGCGCGCGCGTTGCCGTGCAAGGCCCCCCTCTCCTTGAAGGCGGCCACGCATTCCAGGTTCCCACAGTGCGGTATTGTTTGCGTACACCGGCGTGCATCGGGGAACGAAAGGACGACTCGTCGGCAGTTGGAAGCCAATCCACGGCGAGTCGGCGGCGCTCGCCTGGATCAGGGCAATGGCCTGTGCCAGTTTGAACTCCGGAATGTTGACGTTCTCGTCCACCCAGTCGAAGAGCCGGTCGGCCGCGTTCCGGGTGTCGGTCCACGCGAAGACGAGAGCCAGCTCATGGATCCCCTCATAGGTCTCGAACCGCGCAAGTTCGTCCACCAGTTCCGCCCTTCTGCGCGCGACCTCGGCCCGTTCGTAGTCGGTGAGCGGTGCCGGTCTGTGGTTTTCGAGAAAGCGCGCGACCAAGTCGAATTGGGCGATCTTGCGCGGTGAGAAGCCGGCGAGCGCCGTGTAGTACGCGGCTTTGCGATCGGCCTGCCGCTCCGACTGCAAATCCAGCCCGCCGGTGAACCGCGTGCCGGGGTGGTCCATGTGGATTTCTCGGTGGCCCAACTCGTGTCCCAGCACGAAAACCAGGAAGTCCAGTGGGTTCTGTCCAGGGCGGCAGGGACTGTCGAAGCAGATGTCATCGAGCATCGCGTGGGTGACATAGACGACCGGCCCCGGGCACAGCAGGGACATGGCTGGAAGCGGGCTTCCGCCCCCGCGCGCCGACGGCGCCAGGATCGCAAGGCTGGCGCGGCGGCCGGTCGCGGCCACGAATCGGTCGTGGAGTCTGCGCCACACCTCCAGTGTTGCCGACCCCGACCGGTCGTTCGTCGCGGCTCGGGGGGCGTCTTCGAGGTCGCTGCAGCCAACGGGCGTTCGTGCACTCACGCACGGCGTAACGCCCAGCACACTGAGCACCCACGCGAAGGCTCCGACGAGCCGAGTTGCTGGGGCGCAGCGCCGTTGTCGCGGGCGCCCGGTCGCAGAGCCCCGCCCGCCGCCAGGGCGCCAACTCCACCGCTCTCGGGTGACACCGCTTCTTTGTTTGCTCACGATCAGCCTCCGGTCCCCTGACGACGCCCTGCCAAGGCCCAACGTCATCGTCGGACCGCCATCTCCCCCGCGGGTGCGCCAACAGGCACGAACGCCGCCCACAGAAACGATGAGGCGGCAATTCCCCGCTGCCGCAATTCTCGGAGAAGCGCCAGTTGGGAGGCTCGCAGCGAGGCGACCGGATCCCCTCCCGATGAGAGCAGCTGCCCGTAGAACCGTTGGAAAAGCCGAGTGGTGTCCGTGACCGGGACCTGCCAGAGCGACACCACCACCGACCTCGCCCCGGCAACCTGGAAGGCTCGCCCAAGGCCGAAGGCGCCCTCGCCGGCAATCGTTTCGCCTCGTCCCGTCTCACAGGCCGAGAGCACGACCAGCTCGGCCGCGCGCAGGTTCAACTCGGAAATCTCACGGCCGGTGAGAATGCCGTCGTTCCCCGGATTGGCAGGATCGGTCCCCCGGCCACCCCGATTGGCGCCGGCCAACACTAGGCCAGCGAGCGACAAGGGATCGATCGGCGGGCTTGGATCCCTGCGGGCCCATGCGCTGAGTGGTTCCAGGGCGGCTGACTTCCGCAAGTCCCGAGGTTCCCGGCAGTCCGCTGCCGGTGCGAAGTAGCCGTGAGTCGACACAAACACCTGCGACTTGCCGGGCAGCTCCTGTTTGAGGATCTGCTCGCTCGCGTCGGGTCCGGTGGCCAGCGAGACGGCCTCGAACGTAGAACAGGCAAACGACGCCGCAACATCCTGCGCGCCGGTGTCCAGCGAGTCCCATTCAGTGGGCAGGTAGCCGCATCCGGTCCCAGTCCCCTGACCCGCCAGTACGGAGCCTGTGGCTCCACGCCGGGCCTTGGGGGCAGCGGCAAGGGGACAGGCGTCTCGCTCCAACTGCGCCAGGAAGGGCTCCGCGTTGGCGTTGCGGAAGTCCGGGTCGCCCACCACGAATGCGGATTGGCGGTTCCTTTGGCTGCCAGTGCGCGGGGCTTCGAGGAGCTGAGCCGGCCACGACAGATAGGCGATCTCCCGTTGCTCCAGCAGGTAGCGACCGTCGTCCGTCGGAAATCCCGAAAACGACACCTCGGTCAGCCGTCCATCCGGAACAAGATACACGCGGCCGGCGTCCGGCAAGTGCCGTCTCAGTGGGTCCCAGAGGCGGCGTCGCAGGGCGCGTCCCTCCAGGTCGAGCGCGGCGAGCTGCTTGGCGCACCACGGCGCCGGGTTCCGCCTCGGCTGGGCGGCGACGCACTCGGCGACGGTGCCCGCGGCATCCTGATAGGCATCCACTTGGCGGTCGATATCGTCGCCGTCGCCGAGCTCGACCCGCTGAACCCGGCAGTCTTGGGGCGGGACCACCACGGCCAGATATCTGGATTCCTGCCAGGGATTGCCCGGTTGCCGCGGGTCGAAACGGTCGTAGCGGACGTAGATGACGAGGGCGGCGTCGGTTGATCGGAGGCGCGAACACACGTCGGCGGGCTTGGCCAAGAGAATATCGCGACGCGTCCTGAAGGGCTCGCTGCGTGCGGCCAGACTCTGCTCCAAAGCCGTGAGTTCCTCTTGAGCCCGCTGCAGTTGCCGCCGTCGCTCGGCGCGGCCGGCCGCACTACCCGCCGGGGTCGTCTCGATGAGTTGCAGCCGCCGGGAGGCTTCGCGAAATCTCTGCAAGTCGCGTTGGTCGGCGGCGCTGAGCTCGCGGTCCAGACGTTCCAGGTCGCGCCACGCCTTTTCCGCCGACGTCCCGGCTCCCTGCCACGCAAGCACGTGTTCGAAGACGGTGGGGAGATCGCCCGACTGGTCGCAAAGCGAGAGGATTTTGTCGAAGTCGGGACGCATCGTGGCGAGAAACTCATGGATCTCGTTGTCGCTGCGGGCCGCCGCCACACCTCGAAGGAAGACGTCGCGATCGATGGCGAGGGCGCGCAACAGGTAGTCCTTTGCGCCGGTCGGAGAGCCCGAGGCCCAGTGCAATTCGGCCAGAGCCACCAGGCTGCGCGCGGTGTCGGGGTGGCGCGGGCCCAGTGCCTGCTCCCGGATAGTCAGGGCATCGAGGAGCGGCTGTCGAGCCGCCGCGAAGGACCGGGTCGCACCGGCTTGCACTTGGGTTCGCATCCGCGCAACGCCCAGATTGGCAAGCAGGACTGCGGTGTCCGGATGGTTGGGCCCCAACACCTGCGTTCGTTGGGCCAGGGCCTCCTCGAAAAGCTCGCGGGCCTCGTCGGGGCGGTCTCGGTCGAGCAGCCACAGGCCCCAGCCATTGCTATAGGAGGCGACGCGCGCGGGGTTCGCGCCGTGCTCGCGCTTGAAACGGGCGATGGCCTGCCGAAAGTCCGGCGCCGCCCGCAGGCCCTGGACAAGGTCAGGGTTTGGGGGAAGAACATTCGGCGCCACCGAATCATCGTCATCCTCTGCTCGATTGGTGCCCGCACGGGGAGGTGAAGAACCGGCGAACAGCTGCCAGAAGTCGACTTCAACCGTCCATGCCGAGCTCCGTTCGGGGCCAGACTGGCTTCCACCGCGGACGCCGACAGTCCCGCCGCTCGTGTAGCTTCTGCCTGGCTCGGGGGCCTCCATCGAGCGTACGATGGCCTCCTCGCGTTGCCTGACATAGTCGCTCTTGGCGCTCCGATTCAGCGCCTCCTGAAGGTAGGACAGGCCGATCCAGTCGACCACAGTCTCCCCACTGTGCCGTTTCGTGCTCTCGACGATGTCGGTTCCTCGCTTGCGGTATTCGGCCGCCAGCGCGCTTTGACCGCGCCAACTCTCCAGGATGGCGAGGTTCAGCAACACCGACGCCGTCTGGACGTGGGCGGGACCCAACATCTGCTCGCAAATCCTCAGGGCTTCTTGCAGATGACGGTGAGCGAGATACGGATTGCCGAGCCGCCAATCCAGTAGTCCGATCCCGATGAGCGGCGTCACGAGATTCGGATGCGTCGGGCCCAAAACCGACTTCCTGAGGGCCAGTGCGCGCTCGTATTGCTCCCGGGCGCCCGCGTAGTCGCCAAGATCGGCGAGGAGGTAGCCCAGACTGGCGTAGGCCTCCGCGATTTCCGGATGCTTGTCCGGGAGAACGTCCTGGCTGACCTTGAGCCACCGTTCCACGTGCGCGCGAGATTCCCAGAGGAAACCGAGTTCCAGGAACGAGTAGGCGAGCCCTCGGTGGTCGAGCGCCGCAAGTGCGTGCTTGCGTCCGACGTTCGCTTCGGTAATTCGCAACGCCTCCGTCTTGAGTTCGGCTGACTGGGCCGGCCGGCCGGCCGCATGCAGTTCCTCGGCCCTCTTCAGGAGCGCATGGGCGCGCGCTTGGAGCCGGTCCTGCCCGCGGGTGACCCGGTAGTCAACGCCTCCGCGTTCGGTGGTCAGGAAGAGAGCCAGCCGAGTCGCTTCAGGGGAAGCGAGTCCTGACCCGCGAGCGGCGCGTTCGGGTGTTGCATCTCCCTTCGCTACCCGCTCCCAGGCCTCCAGTCCGACGCGCCCAAACTCGCGCCCGACCAGACATTCGGAGCTGGCTGGCCATGCCGTACAACGCTGTTCGCAGGCCACACGCCGCTCGCCCGTCCTGTCGCCACACATGCGCCGTGCAGCCGGCGACAGACCGCCCACGTCGGGCGTCACCGCGGGCGGGTCGGCGGGCTCGCTGGCCTCTACCGAAGCGGCCGTCCACGCGAAGAATGTAAGGACCGCGGCCAACCAGAAACGGCGAGGTGACTGGCAATGGGATGCGGCGCCCTCTCGTGGCCGGAGGCGAGGAATCACAGGCAACTCCCTTGCGGCGCGGCGGGCGCGCCGCGCGCGGCGTGCCCTCACAACCCCATCATGGCGGAGGCGAAGGCTTTCCATGCCGCGATTCCCTGGGACACTTGAGGGGGCGCCTCGCTTACGCAACGCTCGACACGTGCCAAGGCCTCTCGCGCCGGCGACGGCAGGCCGCCGGACGCGAGGCGTGCCTTCGCCCAACGCCTGAGTTCCCGCGCCGCTGGTGACTGGAGGAGAGCCGAGGCCTGGGCCGCGTCCCCCCGTGCATCCAGCAGATCGCGAATCAGTCTGTAGGTGTCGAGCCCGCGCGCGCAGATCTCGGCTCGCGGGTTATCCGCCTCCCCCCGAGCGGAACACTCTCGTTGCCCGATCTGCCTGATCTTTTCTCGTTGGCTCGCGGGTCTGCTCTCTCCAGTCAGCGACAGGGAGAGGGCACTCAACTGCGCATCGAGCGCCGGGTCAGCGGGTCCATGGGGCACCCGCAGGCCCGCCTCTCGCGCGTCGCTCAGCAGCCCCAAGACGAAACCGAGCGCGAAGGAGTGGGTCGAAACCGTTCCGGAGAACGCAAGCCCTGACGACTGGGCTGCATCCACGGCGTGTTGGCGGCAGACGGCCTTCGTGTGGGGCTCCACCAGCGCGAACAGTTCGCTGCGCGTCGGTTTCGTCGCCGAACCGTCCGGACGGGTGGCCCACCAGATCGAGAATCCGGTCACCAGGGCCAAGATGGCGCCGGCGGCCAGCGCGTAGCGCGGCATGCAAAAGGCCCGTGCCGCCGCCGCCGCGGATTCTCGGATCCGTTCCCGGAGCGGTTGACGCCCGGGGGGCGAGTGTTGAACCTCGGCCGCCAGCAGATCGGGCTGCCCTTCCGACGCGGCCCGCTGTAGCAAGGGGTCATCTTCGTACTCCCTCCAGAGGCGCCAGGTGTCGGCGCAGGCCGGGCAGGCCTGGCGATGAGCTGCTGCGCGTTGCCGCGTAGCGCTGTCGGCGAGTCCGGCCATGTCCAGAGCCTGCTCGTCCGTCTCTGGACATTCAATCTCAATACGTCGCGTAACCGCGCGCTCTTTCAGCAGGGCGATCAGGAACTCCCGGCCGATCCTCGGCCGGGATGGGCCTCTTCGTGGTGCCATGACCTCACTCCTCCCGCGGCCGTGGGCGTTCCGCCGGCCTCGTTCGCGACAGGCATTTCTCCAACTCGTTCAAGGCGTCAATGCGCCATTGGCCGATGGCCGCCTTTCCGCCGCCGTACACCCGACCGATCTCCTCATCGGACACGCCGTCTTGACAGAACTTCATGTTCAAAATGGCGCGTGCCTTGGACTTGAGTTTCGCGAAACAACGTTCGAGCCTAGCCAACCACCAGGCGCGAGCCTCGATGCGGCTCGGGTCGCAGACGAGGTCAAGATCCGGGTGCCCCGGCCAACTCGTGTGGGGGAGATGCTCGTAGGGATCGCCGTCGGAGTCGTCCAGGTCCTTGTAGCGGCTGCGCTCCTTGATCCTCTTTGTGCAGACCGCCGCGGCCAAAATGAACAGATACGCGCGCGTGGCTTGCGGACTCTTGATGCGATACACGTAGCGATTCAGGAAATCCTCGATAACCTGGCCCGCCACGTCCCTTCCCTCCTCCCTGTCGGCGAGTCGATTGCCACACCACCGTTCAAGCCACGGACGGTGCCGCAGCCACAAAACCCATTTTGCTTCCAGGTTTCCCGCCTGGACAGCTTCGACGAGTTCGGCGTCTGTCAGATGCGTGTCCATGATGCCGTCACCTCCCTCCTATCCTTGCTAGAGGGTTTGCCGGGCGCAAAGTAAACCAGAAATCTGTCCGCCCAGCGATCGCACGTCGGCCACTGCTGCGCCAGCATCTGCCGGCGCGCCACCGGCCGGTCCGTGGACCAGGACCCTGTTTGGGGTAGATCGGCGCGGAGGCGGCCATCGCGCAGCGGGTTCACGTTTCGGTGACGGGGCTGTTGCGTTCGGCGGGGAGCGGCACGATGCGGCCAGATCGGAGGCCGGCTCTACTCCTCCTGGTACGTCAGCCCGACGAAGTCGAGCCCGGGCACGTCACAGGCCGGCGAGGCCGAGTCGAGGATGGCGCGGAACTGGATGTGTCGGCCGAGGCCGGAGAGGCCCGATCCGTTTGGCGCAGGCGTCCAGGCGGCGCCGTCGATGCGGTATTCGACGGCCACGCTGGTGCTGGACGGCGTGTCGCGGGTACCCCACACGACATTTGAGATGGTCGCGCCGGACACTCCCATGTCCACGAGCGGGGACGACCACGTGCCGGTGACGCTGCCCGTGCAGCCCGAGTAGTCGGCGAACATGTCGGCGCTCGGCGCGTACGGCCAGTCGAGAGAGGTTCCGCCGAAACACCCGAGCGGGTTGCCGTTGCGGTCGAGCCGGCATACGTGGTCGCGGTCGGCCACCTGGTGGACGACGTACACGACGTTGTCCCCGTCGACTCCCACGCCGAGTGCGGTCTGGGCGCCGGTGTCGTACACGGCCTCACACCGAAGCGTGACCGGGTGGATCTTGGCGACCCGGCCGACTTCGCCTTCGTCGCCGAGGCCCACCCAGACGTAGCCGTCGACGGGCGACACGGCGATGCCGCGGGCGAAGGCGCCCTCGCTGCCGGGACACGACGCGACGCAGCGCGCCGCACCGCCGGCGCGCTCGAGCCGGCAGGCCACCTGACCTTCGCGTCCGCTGGCGGCCCAGACATGACCGTTGCCGTCGTTCGCGATGCCGTAGGGGGCGACCGTGTCGTTCGTCCAGAGGATGCCCGTCAGAAGACCTGCGCCGTCGAGGCCGATCGCCTGCACGGTGCCGTCCCAGTGCGAAGCGACGTACACGGCGACGCCGTCGGACGACAGCCCGTAGACGCCCGACACGGCGGGAACGCCGGTCGGCGAGCCCACGATGGCCCCATTTTCGGGATCGAGCACGAACAGACGGCCACCGCCCATGTCGCTCTCTGGACAGCCGACATAGACGCGACCGCCGAGGCCATCAGCCCGCGGAACGAAGATCGCGCCGCGCGGCTCGTTGCACAGCCCGCCGAAGTCGCGCGTCCAGGAGATGGTGCCGCTGGGCGCCACCTTGATGGCTTGGGTTCCGCCACGGCAGGCCGCAAAGACGTTGCCGGCCGGGTCCGTGCCGATGCGCGACGGATCGGGACACACGGCGGAGACATCCACGTCGACGATGACGGCGCCGGACTCCCGGTCGAGAAGCACCAGGTGGCCGTTGCCGGACGAGGGCACCCAGATGCCGTGCACCGACTGCGTCTGCCCGGCGAACTCCCACGCGGCGGCGTCGATCCAGAGGGCGTCGTCGGCAGGGCTCGTGAACTGGCTGACGCCCGAAAGGAAGTCGGCATTGCTATCCCAGCGCACGGTTCGCGGCCCCGGGCCGCACGCTCTGTTCTCGGTGCCCGGCGTGCCATGGTTCGTGCCGGCCGGTGGACAGCCGTAGGTGGCGATGGCCCGCTGCCAGTTCGACGGGTCGTTCGGGCCGGCGTGCAGGTTGCAGCGCTCGTAGGCGTAGCCCTCGTAGTTGCCGAAGTTCCCGGGATAGGTCAGTTCGTCGACCACGGTGCCGCCGGCGTCGCGCAGCGCGATCCGGTCGCCCGCATTGTCCAGACGCATGCCGGCCTGGCTCCCGAAGACGAAATCGGCGCCCGGCACGCCGCCGCGGGAGCAATCGTCCGAGCGCGCGGCAACGATGCGACCGTTCGGCGGGATGATGAGCCCGGGCAAGAATACCGGCGCCTGACTCGGTGGCGCGTCGACGATCGACCAGCCGGTCAAGTCGACCGCCTTGTACGGGTGGACATTGCAGATCTCGATGTACTCGCCGTAGAGATCGAGGCTCGCATCGAGCGGGTTCACCATGAGCTCGCAGAGCACGGGTTGCCCGCCTTCGCAGGCGTCGGCAAGCCCGTTGTCGTCCGCGTCGGCGCCGTCCGGCATTTGCACGTGCAGCGGGAACGTCAGGCTGCTGCAGAGGGGTGCGCCGCTCACCGCGTCGCAGACAGACACCCGAATCGAGTAGTCGCCCGCGACGTGCGACAAGAAGTACGCCTCAGGGCCGCTTGCCTGGAGCGTGTACGTTGCCTCGACGGGGGCCGACATCACTTCCCACGCGTACGTCAGGGGGTCCAGGTCTTCGTCACCGGCCGTGAGCGTCGCGATGACGCCTTCGCAGGCGACCAACCACTTGGACGCGTTGAGCTCGAGATTGCCGATGTAGGGACCGTGCTGGAACCACACGAGGATGTCGATGTTCGCCGGTGGTACGTTGGTGTCGCAGATCGAGAGCAGCTCGACCTCGACGGTCTGGCCCGCCAGGGCTTCGGTGCGGACCCGGGCCCCCGCGCAGGCGGCGCTCGGCTCGCTCGGCGACTTCATGGGCGTGACCACGATGTCGTAGAGACCGGGGGCCACCGTGAGCAGTTTGTCCGCGAACGCGTGACCCGGCCCGCGGCCCGTCTGCGCAGCCGGGGGCAGGGTCTCGCTTTCGAACGGGGCGTAGATGCCGTGGTAGTCGCTCCCCCCAAAGGACCACACCTCGATGAGCACGCCCACGACGTCGCTGTCTTGGGGGCCGGGGCCGAGGGCGAACTGCAGTTGACCGAAGTCGGTGGCCGAGCCTGGCGAGCGCTCGGCGGCGCAACCTGGAAGCCAGGCGACACCACCGCAGAAACCGAAAAGAAACAGTAGGATGCGACTCTTGTTCATCGAACTCCTCCTTCACCGACAACATGTCGGCCGTTTGTTCGAGACCCGGACGCCGCCAGGGAGACCGCGAGCGGAACGGTCACTGGCGCCGCTCATGACGTCCAGCGCGCCGCGAGCTGCCGCAGCGCGCTCTGCAACGCTGGCCGCAGGGGAGAATTCGC
The DNA here is from genome assembly GCA_964422715.1 of uncultured Myxococcales bacterium. Taxonomy (GTDB): domain Bacteria; phylum Myxococcota_A; class UBA9042; order PWKZ01; family CAYRCM01; genus CAYRCM01. The sequence goes on from CAYRCM010000013.1 coordinate 10,738, forward strand.
GGGTTCGGCGTCGAGAAGCGCCTGCAGCCAGTACAGGTCCTGGGAATCCCCGACGTGCCCGAGGCCTGCGATCGCCGAGATGCGCATCATCAGACTCGAAGGGCCGCCGAGGGTTTCGCGCAGCAAAGCGAGCGCGCCCGGGGCGCCAGCCCTGGCCGCGACCTGAATGGCCGAAATCCTGGAGAACTCGCTCGCATCCGGGTCGAGCGCCACGCGCAGCGCCAGCTCGGCCACCCGCGAGACGTCGACCTCCGGCCGCGTGCGCGAGAGCCGTTCGAGACCCAGCAGCGCCGTGCCGGCAATCGTGCCCTCCGTGTCCTCGGCGGCCTGCCAGTACGTCGCCATGAAGTCGCTGAAGAAGGCGTCAGCCGTCGGATCGCTGCCCTCTGGCCAGCGCGCATCCCAGTACATCGGGAAGTGCTGGACGACGTAGTCGCGCCACGTCGCGTCCATGTCCGGGTCGGCGTACATGGCGAGCATGGCGGGGCCGAGCGACGGTGGGAGGGAGGCTTGATCGAGGAGCGCCCCCAGGATGTCGTTCTTGCGGGCGTTGAAGGACAGGGGATGCACCGCCGTTGGCACGGGACCACGCAGCTCGACCAGCGCTGCGTTCAATGCATCTGCCCCAAGAACTCGGGAGTCAAAGGCCTGGGGCCCAGGCCACATCCAGGAATTCTCAAGCAGCGCGCGTGGGGAGGGTTGCGCTGCCTGGCCATTGTCGACGTGGCCATCCTGTGGTCCGGTGGCCCCCGCTGGGCTCGACGGTGCGCGCCGGTCTGGCTGGTCACGCATAGGCTGGGAATCGGCTGGTTCAAGGCCGCCAAGGGCTCCATCCGCGCCCGGAATGATAATGGAACCAAGGGGATGTGCCGATTTCAACAACATCAGGTCCAATTGAGTGCCCACCGGATTCTCGGCGTGGTTGACTCGAGATACCAGCCAGCAACCGACCGCCAGTGCTGCTGTCACAACAATGAAGACGTGCCCAGATCGGCGTTTCATCGACTCTCTCCTTGTCAGCGCCCTCGGATGGTCGCTAGCAACTGACCACGCACTTTTCCTCCCACCTGCAATTGTTGTAGTCGGGTATGCATATGGGGCAGGGTCTATCGTATTCTGTCTCATAAATGGGCTGGCAATTTTCGTCTGGGCAACATTCGGCATTGCACACCCGACGCCAGATGAACTCACCATCGCACACGTATTTGGCTTGCGGGCAGGTACGGCACTGTTTCCCTGGCCCTCCGCTGGGTAGCGTGCAGTCCGCCCTTTCAATAACAAAAGGAACGCAATCATTCGGTAGCACGAGGTTGCAGTTCTTCACACATTGATAGCCCCAGTCAGATTCCCGGGGCCCGTAGGCGCACACGCAGTCGTTCTTTGCCTCATCGGCGGCCGTGAAGATCCCCGGGGTACCCAGCGCATAGAGCAAAATGATGGCACCGATAGTGGACATTGCAGTACTCCCATTCGCCCCCGCGGGCCTGCTTGCGGGGGCGTCCAGTAGCGGGTCTAGAGAAGGGGCGTGCCATCCTGCAGCACCCCGATGCTATGGCAATTGGATGTCGTGGTCGTGGCCGGCCGGAGGAACCGCAGGGTCCGGGTCCCCAGGCTGTCCAAGTCCGCGGCGGTGAACTCCTTCTCCAGCGTACCATCCTCGAAGAGGATGCCGCTGGCGATCACTCGGACTCGTACGGTGACGTCGTCCACCGGGGGACTCAGGATGAGCGCAGTCTCGACGACCTGCGTGTCCTCGGGCAGCCGGTCGACGACCTCGTTGTAGGTGTCCGCCCCTGCAAACACCCGCATCCCGCGCACGGCCTGCTCGGCAAGGACGGGGCCGCTCGTCCCGAGCCGCACCACGACAGGTTGTGGGGTCGCGACCGCGGCGCCGAGATCGAGGCCGAGAATGCCGCCGCCATCGGTCCAGCGGGTACCGAGCGACACGTCGGGCCCGGTCTGCAGCACTGCTCCCGCGGGCAGCTCGGGCACGCGCCACTCTCGGAAGCGCCCCAGGGCCACGACGGGGCTGTCGAGGGTAGGCGGGGCGACCACCCGCACGGTCATGGTGCCGCTACGCTCCGCGTGGCCGCGTTGCAGCGTGCCTTCCACGCGGTAGGTGCCGGCGCGGCGGAAGCGATACACGATGGCCTCGTCGGAGCGCGTGTCGTAGACCTGCGGGTCGCCGGAAACCCGAATCCTCACACGTCCCGTACCGCGCCAACCAGTGTCGCCGGCCGTGAGCCGCAGGCCGTCACCCTCGCGCAGCGTGATACTCTGGCGCGTCAACACGTTCGTGGCGCTCCAGCCGATCTGGAAGCGTTCGCGCAACGCGCCGTTTTCGAAGTGCACGTCGAACGGCACGGCTCGGCGGTCCGACAGCGGCACGTTGGCGTAGAAACGGTTGCCCGGAGCCTGGCCGAACACGGCGCCATGCGTCCGGCTGTGCATCAGATCGGCGTACGCAGCCCGGCCTTCGATGTAGGCCGGAGAAACATCGCTCACCAGGGCCACCGCACTGCGAGAAATGGGCCCTTGCAGTTCCTCCGGGCCGGCAAGTCGGGTCAGCCCGTATTTCGCGGAGGCCCCGCTGGCGGCCGGTTCCGTTCCGTTGCGCCGTTGGAGCCAGCGCTCGGTCCAGTCCTTGCGGCCGTTGGCATTGGCGTCCGGGCCGAAGAGGCTATCGAAGCGCAGTGCCGAAACCCGGAGATGATTGTGCTTCCAGGCGTTGTCCCAGAGCAGGAGCAGCCTGTGCGGTCCTGCGCCTAGGAATGGCGTCATGCTCCGAACGCGCGCCGTCTCGTCGTTGCGCGTCTCCAGCGTGAGCCGAGCGACGTACACGCCGTCGATGAAGACGTCGACCGGCGATCTGTGCAGCCGATCCGCGACCGGGAACCGATGACCGCCCGCGATGCTGAGCGAGTAGACGTCGGCACGCGGCAGGTTGAACGCGTATTCAAGAGTGCCCCGCGCGCCATCGGCAAGAATCTCCCCGTCCCGTGGGGTCCACGCGCCCACGCTGCTCACGATGTCTGCACCCGCCAAGGTCACAGTTTGTGCGAGTTCGTGCGCGTCAGGCGAAACCGGGTCGGTCAGGGTGGCGAGCAACTCGACGCCATCATCGACCAGGTCCGCGTCGGTGTCCTTCTGCAGCGGGTCCGTGCCGTGGACGAACTCCTGCTCGTTCGTGAGGCCGTCGCCGTCCGCGTCCCGGCCGGCGTCGAGCGCGTCGAGCGGGTCGAAGCTGTGCTCGTCTTCCCATGCGTTGGGCATGCCGTCGGCGTCGGCATCGGCCAGCGGGTCAGGGGCGACGAGCGCGTGGAACATGCGGCCCTGGTTGTCATCGCTCACGCGGTTGCCGGACCAATCCTCCATCTCGATGAGGTAGAGCAGCGTGGTATTGGCGGGGAAGCCGCCAAGGTCAGCGTGCCAAGCGTCGTTGTTGCCGATGTTGCCGTTCGGCTGGAGCGGCAGTTCAGACCAAGTGGCGGCGCCCGCCTGCTTGAAGAGGACGCGGCCCCGGCGCGCGGCGTCGAGTCTCCATGTCTCGGTGTTCACCCAGACTGACTGGCCAGCCTCGATCTCGCCGGTGGGCGGCCAGGGGTGGGTGTTTCCCACCCAGTCAATCCGCCAGGGCGCGGCGGCTACGAATCTGTAGTTCTGTCCCTCTTGGCTGTCCCAGATGTTGCCGCCCCAATCGTCCCAACCGTGGAAGTAGTAGTCGATCGTACTGCCGACCGGCCAGGGCTCGGGCAGATGTGCCCGCCAGACCGAATTGCCGTCGACGTTGCCCGCGTTCGTCATCGCGTGGGCTTGCCAACTGCCCCCGTCGACCCGTACGACCACCTCGGCGTGCAGCCCCCAGTAGTCCTGGTTCAGCCAGCTCGTGAACAGGCCGGGATTGTTGCCGTTGTGGCGAGGTTCACCGTTGCCGACGCCCATCCAGGTCGGAAAGGCGAACGCCGTCGACGCGCCGAGCAGAACTGCCGCCAACGCCGCCGCGCGCCCGAAACTGAAGAGCGTTTGCCTGGGCTGCATCAGCGCCATGAGACCGCCTCCCTCTGAGAGACCATTGCTTCCCTCCGTCCATCGAATCGTGCGCCGCGTACGAACCCCGGCCCCTGCCGGGGCGGCCGCGCGGCGCGGGTCCAACTGGCACGACGACGCGGAGCCGTCGTTGATCGAGCGCGGTCAGGACCTTCCTTCGCCCTCGTGCTTTCGAAAAGACAGCCTCCGAGTTCGCGGGCACCCGGCGTTTGTTGCCCGGTACTGGGCGCCAGAAGCAGCCGGCGCGTCGAGCCGCGGGTCCCGGAGTGCCGGGCTTGGGTGAATTCGGCGATGTTGGGTTCCACGCTCATCAGCCTGTCATCCCCTTCCAATACCGGAAGAGGTTTGGGCAGGTCGGAAGTAAACCATCCTCCAGCGGACACGCTTGCCGCCATCGCCGCACTCCGGCCGCTTCTCTCGCCCCGCTGCCCCTGTCGTCACAACTCCAACCCCGACAAGACTGCACCGCCTGGTTTACCGCCGAGGCCCCTCCCGCCTCTCTCTTCGCGAGAGCCGCGATTCCCGGCCGGGTGCCGGGATCGCGGGCTGCAGCCGGAAGCGCGAACCTGGAAGTTCGCGGCGCGGGGGTCTGCCCGGCCGTGAAACCTGCCGTCGCTTGGGCGACACGCGAAGGAGGATGTCATGAAGGATAGACGCTGTTGGGTGCCTCGCCGGAGCTACCACCGGCCATCCCCTGAGTTGCTCAAGGCGCGCCCGCCGAAAGCCAGATCGCGCGGCGTCGGCGCCACGCTGGCCTGCCTGCTCCTGATCGGCTGGCTCACGGGCTGCGCCGCCGCGGACGAAGACCGGCCCGGCCGGCAGACCGGCGGCCTCGATGAGGGTGCCGCAGCGTCCGGGCCGCCGGCGGGACCGGTCACCGAGGGCGAATGCGACGCTCAGTGCACCGGGCAGATCCTCGCCGGTGGCGCACCGCACGGCGGCAACGTCGGCGCCGCGGGGCAGTTCGAAGCGGCCCCCGCCGCAAACCACAGCCCCCGGCGTGGCAACGCCATCCAGGACCGCTGTTGGCATGACGGTGACGTCGATGGCAACGGTCGCCTAACGGCGGGCGACGCTCAACTGGCCTGGGGGGTCGTGCTGCGGCTCCGCGAGTCGACACCGGAAGAACGCTGCGCAGCCGACTGCAATGGCGACGGCGACGTCACGGCGGATGACGTGAGAGACATCTTTGGCCTGGTGCTCGGTCTGGCCACCTGCCCCCACGACCTGCCGTGCGGCGAGCCCTGCATGGCCGACGCCGAGTGCGGTTGCGGGGAGTGCCGCGACAACGTTTGCAGCGTGCCCGTGATTTGCGGCGACCACACCTGCAACGCCGCGGGCGGCGAGGGCTGCGCGACCTGCCCCGCCGACTGCGGCGCCTGCGAGCGCCAGTGCCTCGTGTATGCCGCGGCCACGAGCGGCGTCATGGAGCGCTATCGGCTGCCGGACGGCCCACGAGACGAACTGCTGCGGACGGCGTCTCCTGGCAACTTCGCGGTCGATCCGATGACCCGCGCCATCTACTTCACCACGTGGGAGACGGGCACGAGTGGCCAGGTGCGGCGCCTCAACGCCGACGGCACGGTGGACACGCTCTACACGCTGCGGGGTGGCGGTCAGGGCATCGGCCTCGACCTCGTAGGCCGGCGCATCTTCTGGGGCGAGTACTACAGCGGGCTCTTCTCGGCCAGCATGGACGGTGGCGAACCCGTGGAACTCGTGTCCGGGGAGCAGGTCAGCGCCCACGGCGTCATGGGGATCCAACTCGACGCGGCGAACGAGGTCATCTACTTCTTCACGCCGGACAACTGCAGCGTCAGCGGCCGGCGCATCTGGCGCGTGAACTACGATGGCAGCGGACTCACCCAGATCTACCAGGCGGAAGACGGGCTGACCTGCGCGTACGCCGACCTCGCGGCTGGCAAACTCTATTTCGTGGACCTCGCGGCTCCGCAGACGGCGAAAACCATCTACCGCACGGCGCTCGACGGCTCGGGCCGTGAGCCGCTCTTTGCCATGCCCGGCGACCGCTACTGCACCGGTCTGGCCGTCGACTCGGCCACGGCTACGATCTACTTCTCGGCCGACGACGGTGTCTGGCGCGCGGGCCTCGACGGCTCGGGTCTCGAACGCCTGGTCGACAACCTGCGCGGGCTCGGCGGCGTGCAATGGCTGACGTCGGACAACGACGGCGGGCTCTGCCCGAGCCCCATGCCCGCCGCCGACTGCTTCGATACCACCGCTGACCCCGTGCCGCTCTGCTCCTGCGCCGACCTCCAGCGCATGGCCGACCACCTCGACCGCGACTTCGCGCTGCAAAACGACATCGACTGCACCGAATCGGCCAACTGGAATTGGGACGCCGAGGCCGGCTTCCTCCGCGGCTTCGCGCCCATCGCGGGGTTTGCCGGGCGACTCGCCGGCAACGGCCACAGCATCGCGAACCTCTTCATCCACCGCCCCGACACGAGCCATGTGGCCCTCTTCGCCCACGTGGCGGGCGCCACCATCATCGACCTCGGCCTCGTCGACGTCGACGTCACGGGCGATGACCAGGTGGGCGGGCTCATCGGCGGCGGCATCCGCGGTCTTCCGCCCGGGCACATCGAGAACTGCCACGTGACGGGCACCGTGCAGGGCGACCGCGAAATCGGGCTGTTCAGCGGCGGGCCGCATCCCCAGACCCGGTTCGTCATCCGCAACTGCTGGACGAGCGGCAGCGCCCGGGGCAATGACACGGTCGGCGGCTTCGCGGGCATCCCGTACGAGTCGACCATCACCGACTGCCACTCGTCGGCGGCCGTGAACGGCGCCTTCATCGCCGGCGGCTTCGTCGCGAACAACTACGGCAACACCATCGCGCGTTGCTCCGCGAGCGGCCCCGTCGAGGGCGGCGACATCGTGGGCGGCTTCGGCGGCGGTCAGGACCGTTGCTCGTGCACCGACTGCTTCGCGACGGGTGAAGTCCGGGGTGTCAACCGGGTCGGCGGGTTCTCCGGCCACCTCTACAACGGGGCGAGCTGCAACCGTTGCTTTGCGACCGGCAACGTCAGCGGCACGGGCTCCGACATCGGCGGCTTCGTCGGACTGCCGCACGGCGGCATGGTGGTGCGCAATTCCTACGCGCTCGGCGCGGTGAGCGGCGGCCAGAACGTCGGTGGCTTTGTCGGCGGCCTCAGCGCCCAGTACGGGGCGAACACCATCGAGAACAGCTACGCGGCGGGCGCCGTCACGGGCACGGGCCTCACGGGCGGCTTCATCGCGCGCAATCTCTCCGGCTCGCACGTGGTGCGCAACTGCTATTGGGACGTCGAGGCGAGCGGCCAGCCCACGAGCTTCGCCGGCATCGGCAAGACCACCGCCGAGATGATGGATTTCGCGACGTTCGGCGCCTGGTCGTTCCCGCCCTGGGACACGATCTGTGAGGGCGTCGGCTACCCGTCGCTCGCCTGGCAGGCCATCGAGGACCCCGCGGCCTGCCCCGGCGCCGCCGAGTAGCCCGTGGCCGGGGCAAGCCCGCACGCCTTCCGGTGGCCTTCAAGAAGAGCCGGGCCACAGAACAAGAATCTGACCGGAAAGCGGCGGTGCCCAAGTTGTAGTTGCAGAGGAGGCGGCTGCACGCGCTTCGTCGGCGGCTTCCGGCAAGATTGGCGCAAGAAAACGCCCGCGAGCCGGATGGGACAGCCGCCGCCCATCCGAAAGACCGAACGGTATCTGCGGGACATGCTGACCGTTCGCGGCACGCAGCCGCGGTCGCCCGCAGCAGCGGCGGCCCCCCCACCTGGCCTTTCGGACATCGTGAGGCGGCGCCATTCGTAGGCCGCGGGGGCGGTTACGAACGCGGGCCCGAAGTCTGACCCGCGAACGACGACACGGCGCACGGGGCTGCCCCTCCGGTGGCGTCAGTACCGCCCTGCCGCCGCCCCGCGAGGACATCGGCTCGATGCGTGGGTGCGCCTGAGCCGACACGCGTGGCGAGCCGCCGGGGCGTGCGTTGCGGTTCGGCTTCATAGGGAACGTGCGCCCGCGGCGCGCGCGGCAAGACACGACGGGAGGAGGTGTGGCCATGTGGCGTTCTGGAAGTCTGCTCAGTTGGGTCCTTTTCTGGGCGGTCCCCACGGCCTCGGGATGGACAGCGAACGCGCTGGCTCAGCCGGTCGTCGACCCCCACACGATCTGCCGGCACGACTGCGATCCGAACCTTGACGGTTACTGCAGCAGCGGCGATGCGCAGCGGTGTTTCTTCTTCGCCATCGGAACGCAGCAGCCGACCTACCGCGAGTTCTGCTCGTGCGACGCCAACCAAGACGGCATCGTGTCGGCCGGAGAGGCCCAGGACGTCTTCCTCTGCGCCATCGGCGAACTCGGCGCCTGCGACGGCTCCTGCGGCCCGGACGCCTACGACGCGGGTGCGGCCGACGACGAGCCGGCCGCTGCCCGGCCGCTGGAACTGGGCGTGGCCGAGCTGCATTCCCTCTGTCCGGCTGGCGACCGCGATTTCTACACGTTCGAGTTGGCCGCGCCCGCTCTTGTGGAGGTGCTCCTCGATCCTGCACCGCCCGAGGGCTACCCCGGGCAGCCCTCGGCAGCCCCCTTTTTCGAGGTGCTGGACGCGGACCTCAGGACTGTGGCGCGGAGCGGCGACGCGGCACGGCTCATGCTCGATAGCGGGCCCTACTATGTGCGGGTGGCCACGGACGACCCCGCTTCGGACGCCACCGTGCCGGCTTACGTGCTCCGAATCCGCTTCCCCGAGGCGGCCTGCGACGACGGGCTGGACAACGACGGCGACGGCGCGACCGATTGCGACGATTCGGATTGCGTGGGAACGACCGCCTGTCCGGGAATCTGCACCCCCGCGGCGGCGCTCGACTGTGGCGGCCCGGTTGCGGGCAGCACCGTGGACGCGAGTTCCGTGCTCACGCAGTACGGCTGCGCCGGCCTTGTCGCGTCGGGGCCGGAAGTCGCCTACTCGTTCCAGGTGCCGGAAACGAGGCTGGTGACCGTCCGGCTCACGGAGGCGTTTTCGGGCGCCGTACTCATCGTACTTGCCAGTCGCTGCGAGAACACCGCCTGCTCGGCCTGGGGCCAACGCAAGGTGAGCTTCGTGGCCGAGGCCGACATCCCTTACTCCGTGGTCGTCGACGGCGAGGCCGGAGCCTCCGGCGCGTTCGAACTTTTCGTGGAATGCGCTCCGCCCGCCCCGGATGCCGCGCCGCTCCAGATCCACCACATTCGCGTCGGCCAGGGCGACGCAACCCTCGTTCGCGGGGCCAACGGTGTGACCGTGCTCGTCGACGCCGGGGGCGGCAGCCTGTTGGACGCTGAGAATGCACCGCGGTCGCCCCTCGAAGGAATCTCCCAAACGCTCGACGCGGCCGGAATCTGTCCCAGCAATCCGCTCGACTACATCCTGGTCAGCCACTACGACACGGACCACATCGGCTTTCTCGACGCGGTCATCGAACGCTACGGTTGTCCAGCGCGGGCAATCCTGGACCGCGGCGGCGACCTGAAGCGGAACACGGGCTCGGGCCCGGTTTGCGAGTTGACCGAACCTCTTGAAGACTACCTCGCCGCGGCCGAGAGCTGCGGGGTCCGGGCGACGCCGGACCTCTGGGACTTCACGATGACGCCGGAATGGAATCTCGCGAACGGTCGGGGCATCGACCTCGGTGACGGCGCCCGGCTGCTGTTTGTCGCCCGCGGACTGCCGGACACGGCCGAGACCTGTGGGCCGACCCACCAGAACCAGACCGAGGTCGCTGCAGACGGCCCAGATGGGTTGATGCGCGTCGACCTGCCAGACCGCGATGAAAACGGCGAATCCATCGTGGCGTTGCTGCAACACGGCGACTTCCAGGAACTGCTCGGCGGTGACCTCACTGCCGAGGTCGAAGCGTCGCTCGCCCAGGCATTCGACGGCCTGTCGATTGACGCGGTCGACGTCTACAAGGTGCACCACCACGGCTCGCGCTACAGCTCGGCGGCGGACTTCCTCTCGGTCATCGAACCTCGCGTCGCGGTCTGCTCGGCCGGCCACCACGGGACCTACGAACACCCGCACGCCGAGGCTTACGAGCGGCTGCACGCGGTCGGGGCGTACATCTACCAGCCGTCCTACGGCTATGATCGCGAATTGCCGCACGCGGGCTGGGGCGAGGTGCTCGACGCCGACGTCGTCGTGGCCGTCGACGGTTTCCACTACTTCGTGACGAACGCGGCCGGCGGCTGGGACGCTTACTCCGTCGCGCCGTAGCGCAGCCGAACGCCAGGAGCAGGCCCGTGTCGCCGCGGCGCGACGCCGTCGGCTGCGTCGCTCCTCCTCGAATGGGCGCTGCCCGCTCTTCCTGTCGGTACACCGTCAACGCCGCGGCCCGGCCCCAGGCTGACCGCGTTGCCGGACGCCGCCCGCGGTGTTCTCCGACGCGGTCGGTGGCCGCCCTCAGGTCGCGTGCGCGGAGCGCGCCACGAGGTCCCGGAAGAAGTCGTCGGGGGTCCGGCCGTACTCGGCGCGAAAGGCGTCGTTCAGGTCTTCGCCACGCAGCACGCGGTCGAGCAGGTCCTGGAATCGCGGCCGGCCCCCCACGACGACCAATTCGTCGACCAGGATGGCGTACTGCGCGAAGAGGAAGAGGAAGCGCCGATCGTCGGGGAGCGCCGCCACGGCCGGCGAATCCTCGAAGCGCGACGCGTATTGCGATGGCGGCACGGCCCTGCCCAGTCGCCACCAGGCGAGCACTCGGGGCCGGTCGAAGTAGCCGTCGACGCCCATCTGTTGGGCGCTGAGCGTGGCGAGCCCCTCCTCGAACCAGGGCGCCAGGCCCAGCAGCCCGGACCAGCCGAGATGCTGGTAGAGCAGCGCGTGGCTCAACTCGTGCCGCAGGTAGGTGTCGAGGTGGATTTCGCCGCGCGCACTCTGCCGGCGGGCGCGCGGCGACAGGAAGACGCGGCCGCGCACCGGTAGCGCGCGGAACCGCGCGACGCCACCCGTCAGGCGACGATACTCGGCCTCGCTGTCGGGCAGGAACACTTCGGGTGGGAAGCGGAAGCGCAAGCCGTGGAAACTTTCCGCCCCCGCGACCACGGCAGCGAGCCGTCGCGCGACGCCGAGCGCTGCGGCGCGCTCGGCCGGATGGTAGAAGACGACCGCCCGGTCCGACGCTACCCGCTGGAAGCCCGGCGCCCAGGGCAGGAGCGGCATGAGCCGCCCCCAGCCGGCCGTGGCCGTGCACGTCTCCGGGTCCTGGATTTCCTCTCAGGCGTTCTCCGCGGCGCGGCAGCGGTACTGGAGTTCGGCGGACCCTTCCAGGATGCAGCCGGGCAGGGTGGGGCCGTCCAGTTCGGCGGCCGTCTCAAAGCGGGGCGGGCTCGTGTCGGGCGTGGTCGCGTCGGCATCCCCGGGGCCGCCGCCGTCGCCGCCGCCCGTATCCGGCGCCACCCCGTCGGGCGTCACGATCCCTCGCCGCCGCCCGTGTCCGGCACGTCGTCGTTCGCATCGACCGGGCCGCAGGCGCCAAGCGCCAGCAGGACCGCGAGCGCCAGCGCCGAGCGCACCCATCCCCAGCGGGCTCGTCTCGAAGGGTGTTGCCGCATCGGGCCTCTTGCCGAGCTCCCCTGCCGAGGCCACCCGAGGGGCTGCGCGAGGAGCGCGCCAAGCCGCGCGGCTCCGGGGGCGGAGGGCGGGCTACAGCCCGGCGGGGCACTGGCCGCCGCTCAGGGCGGCGAGGAAGATGCGTTGCGCATCGCCGGACGACACGACCCCGTCGCCGTTGCAGTCGGCCGCGCACCGTTCGCGTTCCGAGCCCTGCACAATCTCGAGGGCGATGAAGAACGCGAGTTGCGCATCGCCGGACGACAGCACTCCGTCATCGACGACGTCGCCGCGTACGACCGGCGTCCCCGCGCTGCACACCCCGGACGCGCATGTCTCGGTGCCGTTGCAGACATCGGCGTCGGCGCAACTCGTGCCGTCGGCGAGCGGTGTGAACACGCAGCCGCTCTCGGGGTCGCAGCGGTCCTCGGTGCAGGGGTTGGCATCGGAGCAGCTCGTGCCGCAGTCGTCGGGGCACGTGCCGCAGTGCTCGCCGAGTTCGGGTTCGCAGAGTCCATTCCTGCAGCCGATGCCATTCAGGTCGCACGGGTCGCCCATGCCGTCCTGGTCGTAGTCGGTCTGTTCGGGGTTGGCCACGGTCGGGCAGTTGTCCCCGGTGTCGGCGACGAGGTCACCGTCGTCGTCGTCGTCGCACGGGTCGCCCAGGCCGTCGAGATCGAGATCCGCCTGGTCGGGGTCGTAGACCGCGGGACACACGTCCGCGCACGAGAGCCAGCCGTCCGTGTCGGGGTCTGCTTCGTCGGCCGGCACGGACCCGTCACAGTCGTCGTCGAGGCCGTTGCAGGCCTCGGCGGGCGCGGGCGTGCCCGGGGTGCAGTCGTCGAGCCAGACTCCGCCGATACAGGAAGCGGTCCCGCTGGCCGCACAGATGCCGAGGCCGCAGCTCGTCAGCTCGTCCGGCACGCCCTCGTCGACGTTGCCGTCGCAGTTGTTGTCGAGGCCGTCGCAGGTTTCGGCCGCCTCCGGTGCGCAGTGCCCGGTCGTGAACGAAAGGACGGCGCCGAAGCCCGTACCGGCGGAGTTCTGAGCGATGGCACAGAAGTAGTAGGTCGTGTTGGGGGCGAGCCCGGTGGGGCCCTGCGAATAGGCCACGGCGCTCGTGCCCGAGCCGAGCGTGGAGCCGCCCGCCGCCGGGGCGCGCGTGCCAAACGTGTCGTCGCAGGTGCCGGGGTTGGTCGTGGCATAACGGAACCAGCCCGTGGTCGCAGCCCCGCCGGGGTTGGCGGTGCCGTTGAGGGTGACGGTCGTCGGTTGCACGGCCGAGGCCGCGCCGGTGGTGACCGCGGGCGCCGCGGCGGGCGTCGTGAACGACACGACCGAGCCCCACGAGGTGCCGTACGCGTTGCGGGCGAGCGCGCAGGCGTAATAGGTCGTGGTCGGCGTGAGCCCGCTGATGCCGATCGCGTAGTTGACGGCGCTCGTGCCCGAACCGACGCTCATGTCGTTCACACTCGACGAGGGCACGCGGGTGCCGAAGGTGTCGTCGCAGGCGCCGGGGTTGGTGGTGGCGTAGCGGAAGAAGCCGTAGGACGCGTTGCCGTTCGGGTTGGCGGTGCCGTTGAGCGTGGCGCCTGTTGCGGTGACACTGGTCGCGGCCTGCGTGGTGGTCGCGGGCGACCCGGGCGTCCGGAACGAAAGCACGGCGCCATACGCGTTGCCTTCCGAGTTTTGGGCGAGGGCGCAGTAGTAGTAAGTGGTGAGCGACGAGAGGCCGGTCACGCTCTGCGCGAAGGGGACCGCCGAACTGC
>CAYRCM010000013.1:24247-57216 GCA_964422715.1 uncultured Myxococcales bacterium
GTGGTGAGCGACGAGAGGCCGGTCACGCTCTGCGCGAAGGGGACCGCCGAACTGCCCGAGCCGAGCGAGGAGCCGCCCGTGGCCGGGGCGCGGGTGCCGAAGGTGTCGTCGCAGGTGCCGGGGTTGGTGGCGCTGTAGCGGAAGAAGCCGTAGGACGCGTTGCCGTTCGGGTTGGCGCTGCCGTTGAGCGTGGCGCCGTTCGAAGTGACGCTCGAAGCGGCGTTCGTGGTCACCGTGGGCGCGGCGGTCGTCGTGAAGGAGAGGATCGAGCCGAAGGCCGTGGCGACCGAGTTCTGCGCGATGGCACAGAAGTAGTACGTGGTGCCGGCGGTGAGCCCGGGGATGACCCGCGAGTAGGACACGTCACTCGTGCCCGAGCCGAGCGAGGAGCCGCCCGTGGCCGGGGCGCGGGTGCCGAAGGTGTCGTTGCAGGTGCCGGGGTTGGTCGTGGAATAGCGGAACCAGCCCGTGGTCGAGCCGCCGCCGGGGTTGGCGGTGCCGTTGAGGGTGGCCGTGCTGCTGGTCAGCGCCGTGGCGGCGTTGGTCGTGACCGTGGGCGCCAGGGCGGACGTCGTGAACGACACGACCGAGCCAAAGGACGTGCCGTACGCGTTGCGGGCGAGCGCGCAGGTGTAGTAGGTCGTGGCCGGCGTGAGCCCGCCGATGCCGATCGCGTAGTTGACGACGCTCGTGCCCGAGCCGAGGCTCGCGTCGTTCACACTCGATGAGGGCACCCGGGTGCCGAAGGTGTCGTCGCAGGTGCCGGGGTTGGTGGCGCTGTAGCGGAAGAAGCCGTAGGACGCGTCGCCGTTCGGGTTGGCGCTGCCGTTGAGCGAGGCGCCCGTCGCGGTGATACTCGTGGCGGCCTGGGTGGTGGTCGTGGGCGTGAGGTCGTTGGCGCCCCCGTCGCGGCCCGTGGCGTCCGGTTTGCCGCGGGCAGCCGGTGGGCTCAACCGGAACAGCGTGCCGCCGTCGAACGCGCCGCCCGCATGGGTCAGACCGTAGAGCGCCGCGTCCTGTCCGACGAGCAGGGTCGCGAGCGGCCACTCCCCGTCGTCACCGTTGAACTCGTGGAGAGGCGACAGCGAGGCCGGTTCGCGTTCCGGGTCGAGGCGGAAGAGCATGCCGCGATCGGCTGCGCCGCCCATCGTGGTGGCCCCGTAGAGCGCGCCGTCGGGGCCCACGACGAGGCCCGCGTAGGGGCTGGCGCCGTCGCCGCCCTGGAACCGATGAAGCACCCTCAGGGTGGCCGGCGCCCCGTCGAGGTCGAGGCGATAGAGCGCGCCGAGGTCGCCCACGCCGTCGCCCGCGGCCGTGCCATAGAGCGCGCCGTCATCGCCCCACGTGAGGGCGCTCATCGGGCGCACGATGTCGGCGCCCGCATAGAGAATCTCGTGCCGCCCCGGCTCGCCGAAGGTCCAGGCGGCGCCGTCGATGGCCACGATGGCCACACCGCGCCCCGGTGCGTCGACCGCCGTGTACAGCGTCCCGTCGCCTCCCGGCAGGAGTCCCGCGAAACCGGCGGCGGGGCCCGTCGTGCCGTCATTCCAGGCGATGGAGAAGCCGTCGACGTACGTGAAATCGCGGCCGTCACAGCCGATGCGGAAGGCGGTGCCGAAGCAGCCGTGGTCGTTCCAGGTGGTGCCGTAGAGCGCGCCGTCGAGCCCGGGCAGCAGCGCCGCGACGGGGTAGTAGGTGTACTGCTGCCACGTGCGCAGGAGGGCGTCGAATAGAGCGGCGACATCCTCACGGCTGTCGGCGGCGAACTCGCCAAGCGGCAGCGACGCCCCGCACACGGCCTGAACTTCGGCCTCGAGCGCCGCAAGGCGCGCGCTGCCCGTCAGGTGCGTCAGACGGCCCGCGGCCTCGATCGCCGGCAGTTCGAACTCGTGCAGCGTCTCGAATTCGCTGCCGTCGGGCGTGACGCGAAACAGCGTGGCGCGGCGCGGGGACTCGCCGCCGGCACCCGGGCCGCTGCCGGTGGTGGTGCCGTAGAGCGCGCCGTCAGGGCCCCACACGAGGCCGGCGGTGGGGGCCAAGCCGTCGCTGCCGGCGAAACTGTGCAGCACCTCCAAGGCGGCCGGCGTCGTGTAGGGGTCGAGGCGAAACACCGTGCCGTAGCCATCCGCGCCGCCGGCGACCGTCGTGCCGTAGAGCACGCCGGTCTCGTCGGCGACGAGCCCGCCCATCGCGATGGGGCCCGACGCCGCGTCGGACCCGAGGGCGGAAAATGCGTAGAGCGTTTCGAAGTGCCAGCCGGCGGGCGCTTCCTCCGCCGCCCCCGCGGCGGCGGCGCCCCCGGCCGCCGGGAACGGCGCAGCCTGCACGGGTGCGAGCTCCACAAGCAGCGCGGCCACGACCATCGTGCCAGCCGCCAGGAACCGGAGACCCAGAGTTTGCCCCTCTGCTCGCCACTTGAGCCGCATGACTCGCTCCTGATTGTGGGAAGTTGGACGCTACCCTGACCGGGCCGGGGAAAATCATGCGCATCCTGGCACGACGCCGGCCCGGAGGAT
This sequence comes from uncultured Myxococcales bacterium, assembly GCA_964422715.1. Classification (GTDB taxonomy): domain Bacteria; phylum Myxococcota_A; class UBA9042; order PWKZ01; family CAYRCM01; genus CAYRCM01. Next base: position 26,764 of record CAYRCM010000013.1, read on the forward strand.
AGTCGTGCGCCCGCCTACATTTCTGTAGGCGAATTCGCGGACGCACCCCGGCTCCCCACGCGCCCTTCAACGACCTTGGCGAAGATGGCCGCACCCGCGTCGCGCCGTTCCGGGTCGCGCCCTGGCCCGAGCACGCGGCCGGAGCGCCCGCGCCGGCCGCCGGCGCTCAGGGAACGAGCAGGCCGGCCTGCTGCAACTGCTCGGCGAGGATGTCGCTGCGGTAGGGGAAAAACTCGGTCAGCAGACGCTCGCGCTCGGCCGCCCATTCGACATCGCGGGTGTAGGGCGGCTCGCGCTTGGCATCGCCCCAGCGGGCCGACTCGCCGACGACGGCGAGATAGATCTCGGCGGCGCGCGCCTGCCAGCGGGCCGTGCAGGCCGCGGCACTCAGTGCGCCGCCGGGCGCCAGGTGCTGGCGGGCCCGATCGCTGTAGCGCTGCCGGAACGCGGGGTTGGCGCGCAGTCGGGCGTACACGTGCGAGATGGCCCCGGGGATGTCGACGTCGATGTTCGTGGCGTCCGTGGCCTGCCAGAGGCTGTATTCCATGTCCCAGACGAAGAAGCGGAACGGGGCGCCCGGTTGCCGACGCCGCACCCCGCGCATGTTGTTGTGCTGGAAACAGCAGGGGCCGTCGCGGTTGACCGTGTATTGCTGGATGAGCATGTAGTCGATGAGGTCGTCGATATCGAGGTACTGCTCGATGGCGGCATAGACCTGCGGGTCGGTCGGGTCCTCATCGGCCAAGGCCAGCAGTTCGTTGTAGGCCGTGAGATCGCCGTCGATGGCCTCGTTCGTGGTGGTGCGGCGGTTGATGGCGTCGTATTCGTCGGCCGAGCCGCCGAAGTATTCGGCGCCGAAGTCGGCATCGGGCCGCTCGACGGGGTTGTAGAGCCCCCAGTAGAGCCCGTTCAGATACAGATGGACGAAGGTGGCATGCCCGTCCACCTTGCCCATGTCGCGCGCCGTGTCGCGGGCAAACGCGTCGTGCAGGTACTGGGCCTGTTCGGGGTCGCGGAAGTCCTGCCAGCCGCGGCTGCCCTGCGAGCGCAGCACGATGCTGTCGAAGCGCGCGACGGGCGCGTCGGCAAACCACGGGTATTCGAGTTTGGCCGGTCCGTAGCGCTTGCTGAATTCCAGCCGGAACGAGTGTTTGGTGCTGACGGAGTGGGCGCGCCAGCCGTAGCCGTGGATGCGGACGCCGCATTCGTGCTGAAACCCGGTCGTGCCGTCGGGCAGGATCAGTTCGACCGAGGTCGGCCGTTCCCATTCGTCGCCGCGCTGCAACGAGTGGATGTAGATGCCGCGTTCGGGGCCGAACAGATCGTCCGGGTCCATCACGAGCGACAGGGTCGGGATGGCCCGCAGCCCGGCCAGGAGGTCGTCGTGATAGGCCGGGTCGTCGACGATGTCGGGGTCCATGGCGTAGTCGGCGGCGATGGCCGGTTGGCCCTGGCCGAGCCACTGCGTCGGAAACCCCGGCGGGTCGGCCGGCTGACGGATGACGTCCTGCAAGAACAGGTAGCTGTGGGTCACCGTGGGGCTCGGCTCGTAGCCCGGCCGCAGCGCCCGCACCCGCAGCAGCGAGGTGCTGGCCAGCGGCAGGTTCGCGACCGGCGGTACATCGGGGGCCGGCGCCGGCACCTGGACGCCGTTCGTCTCGCTCGGCGCGCTGCCGTCGAGCGTGTAGACCAGCATCGCCCCGGGCGTGGCGCAACGCACGTCGACCGAAAGCGCGGCGTCGTAGAAGCCGCGCGGCGGCACCAGCGTCGGCGCGGCGACGAAGCCGGCGACCCCGACCCCGTTCGGCGCGCCCGGGGTGGGCACCGCGAAGTAGGCTGCGGCGCCACTCTCGATCCGTTGGATGTGCAGTTCGGCCCCGAGCAGGAAATCGTCGTCGTCCGCGGCGCGGTTGAAGCCCGCGAGTGCGAGCCCGTGCTCGCCCTCCGCGAGCAACGCCGGGTCGATTGGAAACGTCTCGGCCTCGGCCGCGTCGTGCGCCTCGGTGGCCGCCGTGTCGCCGGCGCGCGCGCGGGCCACTTCCTGCCCGTCGAGCCAGGCGATGAACCCGTCGTCGTTGTGCACCGTCAGCAGCGCCCGGTCGGGCTCGGCGAGCGACGCGGTGAACGGTGCACGCAACGCCGCCACGGCCGAGACACCGTACAGGAGCGGGCCGACGTCGGTCGTGATGCGTGCGGCGTAGGGGGCCGCCAGGCGGCCTTCGACCACCACTTCGGCGAGCGACAGCCATTCGCTGCCGTGCAGCCCGCCGACGGCCTGCTTGACCACCCGCACCTTGCGTCCGATGACCGCCTCGGCGAGGTCCAACGAGAGTTGGTCGCCCGGCGAGGTCGGGGCCTCGTCGGCGGCCACCGGGTTGAGCACCGGCGAGGTCCACACCACCTGGTCGGCCGCGTCGCGCACCTCGACGGTCAGGTTGTAGAGCCGCTCGGCGCAGCAATCGAGGCGGTTGAAGAGGCGGATGGCCTGGATGGCGTAGTCGGCGGGCAAGTCGACTTGCCACCAGGGCTGCATGTCGCCGTCGGCGGTGTGCGAAAACGTGGCCGGCTCGCCGTCGACGGCCTGCAAGCCGGTGAAGCCGTAGCCGTCGGACGACTGGTCGGTGACGGCCAGCAGCGCCGCGTTGACCGGGTCGCCGGGGGCGATGCTGCGGTCGAAACCGATGGCGAGTGCCACGGCCGGCCACGCGCCGTCGTCGAAGTCCGGCTGCCACCACGCGGGCGGCGGCTCCGCCCAGAAGCGTCCCGGCGTGCCGGCGCCGAGCGGCGTGACCGTCTCGACCTGTTGGGACAGCCCGTAGGCCACATCCGCGGCGAGGGCCGGCAGCACCAGGGCATCGGCAGTGGCGCCGTTCGGCGCGGTCAAGAAGAGCACGTCGCCGTCCCGGTCGAGCCGAAACGGGGTGTGCCACGGCGGCTCGGGACCCGCCCGATTCTTGCCCGACGCGAACACCACCACGAACTGCCCGGGCAGCAGGGCGTAGGACGGAAAGGTCCACTGGAACGGGTCGCGCGGGTCGTCGCTGAGCCCCCAGCCGGCAAGCTCCACGGTGCGCCGGTCGGCGTTGTACAGTTCGAGCCAATCGGGGTAGTCACCGTCTTCGTCGGCGAGCGTCTCTTCGTTGTCGCTCAGCGCCTCGCTGATGCGGAGCGCGGGCGGCGGCTCGGGGGGGCTGACCTCGGCGTCGGGCGCGGCATCCGCCGGCAGAGCGTCGGGCGGCGGCGCGGCATCCGCCGGCAGAGCGTCGGGCGTCGGCGCGGCATCCGCTGGCTGCGTGTCGGACAGGGGCGCGGTATCGAACGGCGCTCCATCGGGCGGGCCGGCGTCGAACGGCGCGGCGTCGAACGGCGCTCCATCGGGCGGGCCGGCGTCGAAGGGGGCGACGTCGAAGGGGGCGACGTCGAAGGGGGCGACGTCCAAAGGGCCGGCGTCGGGCGGCGTGGCGTCGGGCGGGCCGTCGAGCTCCGACCCGGCCTCGGCCGCGGATGGCACGTCGGCGACCGCAACGCTCTCGGCGTCGGCGCGGGCCACCGCCGCATCGCACTCGCCGCAGGCGCTCGCGTCGCCGGAGCCCGCGGTGTCTGGCCGCTCGATGTCGGCCAGGTCGTTCGGCGGCCCCTCCGCCCCGTCGTCCGGGCTCAGGTCGCCGGGGGGGCCGGCGCCTTCCGCGCTGCTGTCTGCGACCCGATCTGGCGTCGCGGGCACGTCCGGTCGTGGCGCTTGGTCGAAGACCGCGGCCCAATCGCCCCCGGCGTCCTGTTCCGGGGCCAGCGAGTCGCCGCCGTCGGCTACCGCCCCATCGAACAGGGCGTCGCCCCTGGCGGAGCCGTCCGGGCCGGGGCCGGCCGGCCCAGCCGCCCCCGGCGAGCAGGCAAGCAGGAACAGAAACGGAAGCAGGCTTGCAAAGGCGGGTGACTTCATGGCGGCAGTATAGCGGAGTTGCCGTCCCGCAGCCCCCCGTTGTGCGGCGCTGAGGGCCAGGCCGGCGCGGGCGTGCCGGCGGCGGGGAGCCCGCCGCCTGACGACAGAACGCCGCAACTCCCCACGGGAGCCGGCCCTCAGCGTTGCACGACGTGGTCGACGGGCCGCCCCTCGGCGTCGAAGACCCGCAGGTTGGTGCGCCCCTGCGCGTCTCGGTAGCGCAGCACGGTCGGGCGCGGCGCGGCGCCCGCGGCGATGCCGCCGATTTCGACCGCCTGGTCCTTCGTCAACCCCGCGTTTTCGAGCGGGAAGAGCGTGCGGCCGCAGGCGGCCGACTCGACCAGGACGCGCTGCACCGTGGCCAGCCGGACGACGGCCGGCTCAAAGGGCGTGTCCGACGGGTTCTGCAGGGTGGCCGGCCACAGCCAGGACTGCGCGACCTGCGCCTTCTGCGGGAAATCGGCCGCGAGGCCGTCCAGGATGTCCGGTGTCGTCTCGACTGCCAGCACCGCGCCGAGCCGCGCGAATCCCGGGCATGCGCCCAGGGCCGCCTCGGCCGCCGGGGCCGCCGCGCCGAGCAGGTCACGATGCAGCAGCGTCAGCCAGTAGATGTGGCGGGCCCGCCGGTTGAGCCGCGCGGCGTGCGTCTGCTCGAAGCCGATGCGCGCCCCAAAAGCCGGGTCGGCCTCGCGCTCCGCGACGTCGCCCACCATGGACAGTTCGCACCACGCCTGGCCTGCGCCCGCGAAGAGGTGCAGCCCGCCGTGCAGCAGGTCCAGCAGCGGCGCGGCGGCCAACAGGAGTTGGCGCGTGAGGGGCAGCAAGCGGTCCGGCTCGCGAAACGCGGCAAACCCGCCGAAGGCCCAGAGCCGGGCCGGCTCGTCCGCAAACGCGTACGCGCGAAAGTCGAGTTGCGCCGGCACACTCGGGCCGGCGCCGAAAAACGCGAGGCTCTCGCCCGCGGCCTGAGCGAGCCCTTCGCGCAGCGTGGCAGGCGAGTAGCGCCGCGTGCGCTCGTGCGTGTTCCCGCCGCTGCCGCTCGTGGCCACGAGCTCGCCCGTCGGGCAGCCGATGTCGTGCAGCCAGGTGTCGACGAGCGGCACAAACTCCTCGGCCGCCTCGGTGAGCGGCCGGCGGCCGTAGAGCGCAAAGAAGAGGTGGGGTTCGGGTTTCATGGCCAACGTCCTTGCGGGAGCCGCCGGCACGCCGCAGTCCCGCTGCGCTGCCCGGCTCGCGGTCATCCTCGGCCCCTCGGGCGGCGCCCGCAAGGGGGCGCGGACGTCGCCGCAAGTCGGTCTCGCCGCGTTCCCCCGGCGCTCGAGCGCGTGGTGGGGGCGCCGAGCCCCTCAGCGCGCGGCCGCGCACGCCCCCGCCCCGAACACGGCGGCCCAGATAGCCTGAGCGTCGCCGGCCGTGACGCGACCATCGCCGTTGCAGTCGGCCCGCACGGCCTCGGCCGCCGTGGGAACGACCGCGCCGAGCGCGATGCCAAACGCGGCCTCGGCGTCGGCCACCGAGCGTTCGCCGTCGCCGTCGACATCGCCCGACGGCCCGCAGCTCGGGGCGCTCAAGACGACCAGCCGGCCGCGCGCGCCCGCGATGAACAGCCGGTCTTCGGCAAGCGCGAGCTGGCCGCCGGCCGGAAACGCCGCCACGTTCGTCGCGGTCTGCAAGTCGACGATATAGGTGACGTTCGCCGAGGCGGCGACCACCTCGGCGTCGGTCACGAGCACATGGCTGTCGAGCGCGTCGCCGGCGGGCGGCCGCCACTCCCAGAGGAGCGCCCCGCCAACGGCCTCGCGCGCATGCAGGGCTCCGTCCGCGACGACATAGAGCACCCCGCCCGCGTAGGCCGGCTGTCCCGTGAAACCCGCTGCGAGTTGCCAGTCGAGCCGCCCGGCCGTCACGTCGAAGCGCAGCAGCCGGCCGCCCTGCACGACGAACACGGCGCCGGCGGCGCCGAGAAGCGGCGAGGTCTCCATGGACCAGCCGGTCCACTCGAAACCGAGGTCGACGAGCGCGGCCGCAAGCGTCCCGCCCTGCCGCCGCAGCACGAAGAGCCCCGCCCCCTCCTCGTCGTCGCCGAGGTAGGCATAGACGAATGCTTCGTCGACGGCCGGACTCCATTCGTCGTAGTTTGCAAGCCCGGAAAACCAGCGCTCGCTTCCGCTCTCGGCGTCGAACGCGTAGAGGCCACCGTAGTAGCCCCCTTGCGCGTAGACCATGCCGCCGAAGACCGTGGGCGCGCCGTAGTGGTCCCATTGCGCCGCGATCGGGCTCGAGAAGCGCTCAGCCCCGGAGTCGGCAGCAAACGCCCACAGGTACGAGTCGCGGTTGTGGTTGTTGGTGGCGAGGTAGACCGTGCCGGCGACCACACTCGGGGCGCCGGTGGCGTGGATGGGGCCGAATTCGGCTTCCCAAAGCGGCTCGCCGCTTGGGGCCGCGCGGGCGTAGAGCCGCGGCGTGTTGAAGAAACCGTACTCGGACACGAAGACGCGGCCCTCGTCCGCTGCGACCGGATTCAGGGCGAGCGTGCCGAAGGTGTGCTCCCAGAGGAATGCGACCCGCGGGACATCGAGCGTGGCCGGAACGTAGCCCGTGTGGGCCGCGTTCTGCTGCAACGTGGGCCAGGGCGGCGAGGCGGCGGCAGCCGGGCCGCGGCCGCCGAGCGTCAAGGCGGCGCAAAGCAGCAGGGCCGATGGGGGCACGGGCCGGCGGGTCGCAGAACGGCGGGTCATGTGGGCCTCCAGGGGTGTCCGCTGCGCAGCCGGTCGGCAACGCCTGCGGGCCGGCCGAGCGCATTGTACCTCGACGGCCGCGCAGAGGCGGGCCGGGGGCGCGGGCCGACACGCGCAGCTCCGGGCGGTGACCCCCGCATGGGCGAGCGCCGTCAGGAGCGGGGCGACCGCCGCGGCCCGTCTCATCCGGAGTTGCGGGGCACGCGAAACCTGCCCGCCCTCGCGTATTTCGGCGCCTCGCTTGCCATCACGGGACAGACGGAGGAGGCCGACCCGCCGCCGCGCGTGCCGTTGCTCCGAAACATCCTGAACATGGAAGCCGAGTGAGCCAGGTTGGTGTCGGCTCGGCGGGGCGTCTGTCCTTCCGAGCCGCCCGCTGAACCACGGAGCCGCAGTCGTTGGGTGACGGCCGACAGGGCCCCCGGCCGCCCTGACGGCCCGTACCGCAACGATCCATGGTCGTTTTCACCGCGTCCTCTCGGCTGGCAGCCCTGCCGCATCAACTACCCGGGCGGGGCCAGCCAGGTCGAACCCGCGAGCCCCTCGCTACCCTTCCGCCGCTGGCGGCGCTCCTTCCGCGCCCTCTTCCGGCGGCCACCAGGACGTCATGTCCAACTCCACGGCCCGGAACGGCTCGGCGCGGACCTTCTCGTTGCCGGTGAACGTGTCGACCACGACCCAGCGCTCGCCCTCGTTCTGATAGACTTCCAGCGTGCGCGCCAGGGGGTCGACAAACCAGAGATACCCGACCTTTTCCCGCAGATAGATGCGGAATTTCTTGACCCGGTCGCGGCTGGCGGAGGCCGGCGAAACGACTTCGCACACCCAGTCGGGGGCCAGTGTGCAGAAGGCAGTTCGTGGGACGACCGGCATCCGTTCGCGGCGCCAACCGGCCAGGTCGGGTACGAGGACCTGTTTGCCGAAGTGCAACTCGGGTTCGTCCAGGATCCACCAACCGCCAGGTCGGTCGTCATCCCCCCCGGGCGGGTTGTCGAAGGGGCCGCCTATCCGGATGCCCAGCTGGCTCGCGGCGCGCGTGTGCGGCAGGGCCGGCCGCGGGCTCAGGATCAATTCCCCGTCGACGATCTCGGCCACCAGGTGTTCCGGGGCATCGAGCACGTCCTGGTACGTCGCCTCGCGGCGCGGGCTCTGGTCAGCGGCAACGGCCTTGGCTTCCATGCTTGTCACCTCCGTGCGCAGGGCAGCGCTTCGGTCTGCGGGGCCGGACCGGCGCCGGCTCGGCGTCAGGATACCATGAGCGGCGCGGCGAATGCGGCCGGCCCTTGCGCGGCGCGCCTCAACGGGGCGCCAGCGGGTCGACGCAGGGGCCCTGGCCGAGCACGCTTGCGAAGATGCCCTGGACGTCGGCGGCGCTGACGAACCCGTCGCCGTTGCAGTCGGCCGCGCAAGCCTCCGCTTCGCTCGGCACCTGGGCGCCAAGCGCAATGGCGAAGGCACGTTGTGCATCGCTGGCGCTGAGCCGACCGTTGCCGTCCGTGTCGCCCGTGTGGCGGCAAGGGTGCGGACTCAGGTTTTCGAGAAGGAACACGTGGCCATCGTCGGCATTGGCCACGGCCAGGTCGAGGCTGCCGCGGCCGAAGAAGTCGCCCGCCGCGACGAAACCGGGCCCACGGCCAACCCCGAAAAACGCCGGGGGACCGAACTGCCCCGTGCCGTCGCCGCGGAGCAGCGCCACGCGACCGGGGCTGCTGTTGGCCGTGACCGCGTCGAGCAGGCCGTCGCGGTCGATGTCGCCGACGTACAGACCGACGGCGTCGTTGCCGGCCGCGAAATCGACGCGCGGCGCAAACTGGCCCGCCCCGAGGCCGCGCAGCACCGAAATCCGGCCCGGGTAGCCGGGGTAGGCGCCCGCGCCCGCACACACCAGGTCGGGCACGCCGTCGCCATCGAGGTCGGCGATGGTCACGGCGAGCGGGCGTTCTGCCAGCGCGTAGAAGACGGCGGGCTGCAGGCTGCCGTCGCCGTTGCCCAACAGCACTGCCGCGTCGTTGCTGCGCCAGTTGGCCGTTGCCACGTCGAGCGTGCCGTTGCCGTCCAGGTCGCCGAGCGCGAGGCCATGGGTTCCGCGGCCGGCCGGCCGTTCGACCGGCGGCGCAAAGGCGCCCGCCCCGAGGCCGTGCAGGACGGTGACGGCCCCCTCGTACAGCGGATAGCCTACATGGTGGCCGGCGACCACGAGGTCGAGCGGCCCGTCGCCGTCGAGGTCGCCCGCGGCCACGGCGTGCGTCTGGCGCAGCACCGGATGGTCGACCGGGGGCCGGAAACCGCCGGCGCCGTCGTTCGCAAACAGCGTGACGACGCAATCGGCCGGCCACGTGGCCGCGGCCACATCGAGCGCCCCGTCGCCGTCGAAGTCGCCTGCCGCGAGCGAGACGAGTCCGTGGCCCGCCGGGAAGTGTACCGCCTCGGCGAACGACCCATCGCCGCCGCCCCTGAGCAACGAGAGGTGGTCGGCCGTCTGGTCGGCCACGGTCAGGTCGGCCGCACCGTCGCCGTCGAAATCGGCGACGGCGATGGCGAGCGGGTGGTTGCCGGTCGGCAGCCGGGCCGGTGCCGGGAATCGCCCGGCGCCGTCGCCGAGTCGCACCGAAACGCTCGCCGCCCCGGTGTTCGCGACGACCAGGTCGGCCGCGCCGTCGCCGTTGAGGTCGCCGCTCGCCACCCCGAGCGGCTCGCGGCCGGCGTCGAGCCCGGTGGCCGGCGCGAACGTGCCGTCGCCGCGGCCGGGTAGCACCACGAGGCCGTCGCTGTCGAAGGCGGCCACGCTGACGGCCAAGTCGGTGACACCGTCGCCGTCGAAGTCGTCCGCCGTGAGCTGCGTAGCCCCGAAACCGACGTCCTGGATGAGCGGCGGCGCAAACGTTCCGTCGCCCTGCCCGAGCAATCCGAGGACCTCGGTCGAGCCGAACAGCAGCGCGAGGTCGTCCAGACCGTCCCGGTTCAGGTCGGCGCTCGTGACCGCCTGGAAATCGGCGCCGAGTCCGGGGGCGACCTCCAACGCGAAAAGCCCCGTGCCCAGCCCATAGGCCAGAATCAGGCCGGGGGCCCCCGCGCCCGCCGTGCCGACCGCCAGGTCGAGGTGCCCGTCTGCATTCCAGTCGCCGTGCGCAAGGGCCTGCGCTCCGGGGAAGAGATGGGCGCCGGGATGGTGCCAGCCCTGCCCGCTGCCGTCGCCGAGCGCCACCGTGAGGCCCCCCTCGTGAACGGCCGCGAGATCGGGCAGGCCGTCCTCGTCGAAGTCGGCTGAGAGCACGTCGCGGTGTTCGCCCTGCTGCCCGGCGACGTCGGCGTGCCAGACGAACGTGCCGTCGCCGAGTCCGCGCCAGACGCGGAGGCCGGTCGTGCCGGCCCAGGCGATGTCGGGTCGCCCGTCGAGGTCGAGATCGCAGACGGCGAGCGCGCGGCCGGCCGCTCCGGCGTCGTAGTTCACGGGAGCGCCGAACGCGCCCTCGCCCTGCCCGCGCAACGTGGCGAGGCCGCCGCCGGCGCTCTCGTTGGCCACGGCCAGGTCGGGCCACCCGTCGGCGTCGAAGTCGCCGTGGGCGACGCGCCGCGGGCCCGCGCCTGCTTCGAATTCGAGCCGCGCCCCGAAAACCTGGGGTCCTCCGTCGCGGCCGGCCGCCGAGGCCGCGGGCGGCGCCGCCAAACACCCGACGAGCCCGACCAGAACGAGCCGCGCGACATGCAGCAACATGGGGCACCTCCTTCCGGCGCACGGCCGCCGGGGGGGTCGCGGGGCCGCCGCTCAGCCCCCGCGTCTGTCCCATCCCGCCCCCGCCGTCCGTCATCCCGCCCGGCGCAGCCAGACGCGCTTGCCGTCGAACACGATGCCGTAGGCCAGGATGGGGCTCGCCCCGGCCGCCACGAGTTGCTCGGTGTAGCGCCGGCTCTCGATCTGCTGGACGGCGGCCGAGAGCGCGGCCTCGACGGTTTCGTTCGCGAACGTGCGCACTTGCTTGAACTCGAACACGACGCCGGGCCAGCCCGGGAGTTTCGGGCGCACGACGACATCGGCGCGGCCGTAGCCCGCCTCGGGTTGGGAGCGGACCTCGTAGTCGTTTTCGAGGTGGACGAGCAGGCCCAGCATGAAGGCCTGATAGACGCGTTCGGGCAGCGGGGCGGCCGTGTCGAAATACGAGAACGTCCGCCGCACAAGGACCGAGAGCAGTTCGGCAAACGTCTCCTCGTCGCCGCGCAGCATGGCGTCGAGCAGCAACTGCACCTGCGCGGCGTCGCCGAGCCCGTCGTTGAGCCACGAGCGGATGCTCTGGCGGAAGACGTAGCGCAGCTCTTCATTGGGCAGCGCAAGTTCGGCCACGTGCCCCGCGTTGACGAGGCGAACCGTGCGGGCCGTCAGGTAGCCGGACATGAGGAGCAGGCTCCAGAGCGTGTCCGGGTTGCGGTCGAGGTCGCGCAGGACGACGTGCTCGGTGACCCCCTTGGTGAGGGTTCCGCCGTTGAGCAATGTCTCAAATTCCTTGGAGACCGCGGGCGCGCGTTCGAGCACGAGGTGGCGCAGCGCGTCGTCGGCCGACGTGAACACCCAGTAGGGCACGAAGCCCTGGTCCGGCTGGTCTGCGAAATTCAGCACCGACCAGGGGTTGTAGATCGTGGTGCCACCGAAGCGATAACCGTCGTAGTGGTGGGCGATGTCGGCGGCCATGTCGGGTTTGCCCAGCCGGGTGGCCAGGTGCGCCACTTCCGCCGTCGTGAAGCCGAAGGCATCGGAATACCGGGGGTTCAGGATGGAACGGACCTTCACGTTGTTGAGGCCCGAAAAGATGCTCTCCTTGGCGACGCCCAGCACGCCGGTCAGCACCGACTTCCAGACGTGCGGGTTGTCTTTGAGCCCGGCCGAGAGGAAGTTGCGGAAGAACAGCGTCACCTCGTCGTAGTAGCCGTACTGGAAGCCGGCCTGGATGGGGATGTCGTACTCGTCGATGAGGATGATGCAACGTTCTCCGTGGTGGCGGGCGAGCGCCCCGGAGAGTTCGCGCAGACTGGCCTCGATGAGCGCGTCGTCGGCGGTCCGGGCGAGTACGGCTTCGAAGTTCGTGCGCTGGGTGTCGGACAGCGCGGCGCTCTGCAGCAGGTAGCGGTGGTCTTCGAAGGCGCCGGCGAGGAGCAGGCGGATGCCCGCCATGCACGCGGCGATGTTCGGCGCCTTGACGTCCTTGAACGTGAGGTGGATGACCGGGTAGCGGCCGAAGTGGCGCCGGGCCTCGGGGTCTTGCCAGACGGCGAGGTCTTCGAAGAGCGGGGTGCGGTCTTCGGCCGACTTCTCGACGAAGGCGCGCAGCATGGACAGGTTGAGCGTCTTGCCGAACCGGCGGGGGCGCGGCAAGAGCAGGGAGCCGGCCGAGTCGGCCAGCACGTCGCGCACAAACAGGCTCTTGTCGACGAAGTAGAGCCCGTCCTGGCGCAGTGTGCGGAAATCGGAAATGCCGATGGGGATGCGAATGGCGGCCATCGTTTCCTTCCCCGAGCGCCGGGGCGGCTTGCAAATGCCGCCGACGCGCCGCCAGTGTAGCACGCGGCGGCGTGGGCGGCGGCCGGGGGGCGGTTGCCTTGCTGCGCCACGCCGCGCTATGGTGCCGCCGCCAGGGGGGAGGACGCATCCGTGAGCATCCCGCGCCGCACCGACCACAGAGCCCCGTCGCGTGACGGCGCCGTCCGCACCAGCCCGAAGAGGGGCGTCCTCGGACCCGCGTCCGGGTGGCGCGCCACTGGCGCAGCACAAGCCGGCGCGCGCGCCGGCGCCCGGGCGGCCGGGGCCCCGTTCGTGGCCGGCAGCGAAGGGCCGAGCTCGGCCCGCGACGCGGCCTCGCGGGCCCTGGCGTTGCGGCGGACTGGGGGCATGACCGATGCGTTGTAGGACACGGCAGACTGGACGTACGAGAAGCGGGCACCGGGTTTTCTGCGCGGGGCCCCGGCGCGCCGCGGCGGCTCTGCCAAACCCGAGCTGCGCCTGGCTTGGGGCGGCGGGGTTCGCCCTGTGCCTGCTCGCCGGCTGCGGCGCTGCCTCCGGTGCCGCTGACGCTGACGCGGCCGTGGCCGCGGCCGATGCCGCGGGCGACGGGCGCGGCGCCGACCAGGGCGGGCTGCCAGACGGCGCCGGCCGCAGCGACGGCGAAGCCGGCGCCGACGGGCGGGTGGCCCCCGATGGGCTGCCCACGTCTGACACAGACGGCGCGGCCGACGCCGCCGCGGCCGCCGAGCTGCCGCCCCTGCCGCTCCGCGCGGCGGGCCGCTTCATCGTCGACGCCACGGGCCGCCGCGTGAAACTCGCCGGCGTCAACTGGGCGGGCGGCCACTTGCCGCGCGAGGTGCCCGACGGCCTCGACGTGGCGCCGCTCGAAGCCCTCGTCGCCACGCTGCGCGAAAACGGGTTCAATTCGGTGCGCCTCACCTTCTCGAACGAGATGGTCGAGACGAACCCCGTCGTGGCGCCCGAAACGGTCGCGGCCAACCCACGCTTCGTCGGCGCCCGCGCCCTCGACGTCTTCGATGCCACGATCGCGGCGCTCAACGATGCCGGCATCCTCGTCATCCTCAACAACCACACGAGCGACTCGGTCTGGTGCTGCGGCGACCAGGACGACAACATGCTCTGGTACAACGAGCGCTACCCCGAAAGCGCCTGGATCGCCGATTGGCAGGCGCTCGCCCTGCGCTACCGCGATGTGCCGGCCGTGGTCGGGGTCGATCTGCGCAACGAGCCGCGCTTTCCCGCCCTCTGGGACGACGGCCTCGGGCCCGCCTACGACTGGCCGGCGGCCGCCGAACGCGCCGGCAATGCCGTGCTCGAAACGAACCCCGACTGGCTCGTGTTCGTCGAGGGCATCCAGTACGCGAAGTTCCTGACCGATGTGCCCGAGCGGCCCATCGTCCTCGCGCTGCCCGGCCGCCTCGTCTATTCGGCCCACGACTACGCCTGGTTTCACGCCGAAGACGCCGACGCCGCCACCGTCGCGGCCGACCTCGAACACCGCTGGGGGTATCTGCTCGCGTCCGATCCGCCCGGACCCATGCCCGTGTGGCTCGGCGAATTCGGCACGAACGGCGACGGTCTTTGGTTTCGCGCCATCGTGGCGTATCTCGCCGAAAGCGACGCCGACTGGTGCTGGTGGCGGGCGTTTGCCGACGAAGACGGGTTCAGCCTGATCTCGGCCGCCACGCTGGCGCCCCGCGACCCGGTCCTCATGGAAGCGCTGCGGGCGGTCATCGCGCCGCGGTAGCGCGGGCCGGCGGCGGCCGCCTGCAACTCCTGTGTCTCAACCCGTATGGGCCCCATGGATGGTGGGTTTGCCGTACCGGCAATGCGTCAATGGCGGCCCTTCGACGCATGGACAACCTATGGATTCGACAGAATTGACGCAGCGAAGGCGCGTCATTTCGTGACACGGCAGTGCTACATGCTGGTCCAGAAGGGCACGCAGTTCGGACTGCCGCAGTGCAGCGCTTTGAAGTCGGCGCCGGACCAGGGATGGTAGAGCGCCAGCGGCAAGCCATCCACGCCGGTGACGAACTGCATGAGGAACCCGGTGCTGCCGGTATCGATCGTCACGCGGGCCGAACGCGTGGTGCATTCCGCATCGCGGCACTTGGCCACACGGGGGTTCGCATTGTTGACCAGGTAAGCGACCAAGGGCAGCCCGTCCGGTGTCACGGTCAGGGCGATCCCGCCCCAGCCGGCATACGCGTCGCCGTCGAGGCTCGTATCCACATTGCCCGCCGTGCAGGACTCGTTGCCGCAGTGCGTCACCATGAGGACGGCGCCGGACGCGTTGTAGTAGGCGACCAGCGGCAGCCCGTCGGCGCCGATGGCGATGTCGATGAAGTAGCCCATCCGGCCGGCGGGGCCGACGGTCGTGAGCGTGCTGGTCGTGCAGGCGGCGTCCAAGCATTTCGCCACTTTGCAGTCCAGGTTGGTCACGTCGTTGTAGGCGATGATCGGCAGCCCGTCGAAGCCGAGCGCGATGCTCGCCATCCCGCCGACATCGTTCGCGCTGGCGTCGACGCTGGTCAGGGTGTTCGTGCCCGAGCAGGCCGCGTTGTCGCACTTCGCGACGCGCAGGTCGGTGTTCGTGATGTCGTAGTAGGCGATGACGGGCAGGCCGTCGGTGCCGTGGGTGATGGCCGTATGCGTACCCGCGTCGGGAGCGCCCGCATCGACCGTGGTCAGCGTGTTGCCGCTCGTGCAGGCCGCGTTGCCGCATTTGGCGACTTTGAGGGCGGTGTTCGTGACGTCGTAGTAGGAAATGACCGGGAAGCCGTCCGGTCCGGTCGCGGCGGAGACATGGCTCCCAACGTCCCCTGTACTGTCGACGGTGGCGGCGGTCGTGCCGGCCGAGCAGGCCACGTTGGCGCACTTGGCCACGGCCAGATCGTTGGCCCCGCTAATCTTGAAGGCGACGACGGGGAGTCCATCGGCCCCAATCGTGAGGCCCGGGGTCTCCCGAAGCCCGCGATTGTCGACGACGCTGATCAGATTGGCGCGCGGCAGTTGCCGCGGCACCGCCGGGGCAAACGAGGCGGCGTTGAAGCCGTCGAGGAGATCGGCGTTGAGGTTTGCGACCACGGTTGCGCTGTCGACCGTGAACGGCGCGCTCGCCCCCGTGGTGCCGCCGTTGAACGCCGGAATGCCGGTGACGGTTTCACCCTGGTCGAGGCGGAAGTAGGCCGCCTCGCTCTGGCCGCCGAGCCGCTCGGCGTCGTAGGCGGCGCTGACACAGCCCCAGGTGGCGCCGGCCGATTGCAGCAGTTGGTTGGCCGTGCAGCTCATGAGCGACACCGTCAGGTTGCCGGCCGTGCCGCCACCCGTGAGCCCCGTGCCGGCGGTGAGCCCGGTCACGTCGCCAATCGTGCCCGCGATCTTGCTCTGGGCGATGGCCGCCGTCGCCGAGATGTCGGCGTCCGTGAGCGTGCCGTCGGCCACGAGCGTGCTCGTGACGCCACCCGCCAAAATGGCGACGCTCACGTTGCCGGCGACACCGCCGCCCGTGAGCCCGGTGCCCGCCGTGACCCCCGTGATGTCGCCGTCCGCGAGCGGCGTGCACTGCCAGCCCTCGGCGGCGTACGCGAGCCCGTAGCCCACCGTGCACGTCACCTGGGCGAGCGGATTGGCGGCCAGCGCATCGAGCTCGCCCTGGGTCGCCGGGTCGAAGTCGAGCGCCGTGTCCGAAACGCAGCCCGTGCAGGAGAGCGCCGCCGCCGTGTCGGCGCTCAGCGCCCGCTGCGCGGCCAGACTGAACGGGGCGCTGACGAGGCGCTGGCGCGGCAGCGGGACTTCTTCGCCCACGGCCACCTCGACCCACACCTCGCCCGCGTCGTAGAGCGCCTCGACCGGCAGCGGGTTGCCGCTGTCGGCCCCGAGATACGCAGAAAAAACGCCGACCTGGACGAGCACATCGGCCTGTTCCTCGACCCAGAGCACGGTGCCCTCGGTCTCGGCATCGTACAGGCTGAAGTGCAGGGTGAACTGCCCGTCGACGAGCATACCGTCGCTGCTGCGCAACACCCCCTGCACGTTGAAGAGTTCGGGAATCGCCGCCTGCGCCGCCGGCAGCGCCCCGAACAGGGCGGCGCCGACCACCAACGCCGGAAGCCATCCGGCCATCGTCTGCTTCTGCTTCATGTTCTCGTCCCCAGCGGGGCAACCCCGCGTTTCGTTGCCTGTTTCGGGAAGCGTCACGGGGCCTCTGCGCCGCGCACCAGCGGGTAGGGGCCAAATTCGCTGCTGTGGGCCCCGGGGCCGCTCGGCACGGACGTGCCGATGGGTCCGAGGAAGCCGAAGCCGATCCGCGCCTGGAACGTGCCGCCGCTGCCGCCGCCCTGCACATGCGCCGCCCCTGGCGCGATGACCGAGGCCGCGTGTGGGCGACACAGGCCGAACAGGCAACGTTGGCTCAGGCACTCGGCGTCGTCGACACAGGGGGCGCCGAGGGGCTGGTCGATCGGGCAGCGGCCGGGGCCGAGTGCCGTCCAGAAGATGCGCTGGGCATCGCCCGAGGAGATGATGCCATCGCCGTTGCAGTCGGCCGCACATTCCTCTTCCGGAGTTGGCGTGATCATGCCGAGGCCGATCAGGAAGGCGAGCTGCGCGTCGCCCGACGAGACGACCCCGTTGAAATCGACGTCGCCGTCGTGGACGCAGAGATCGCGCCCACCGGTCGCGCCGCCGGGCGCGTTGGGCGCGATCTTGGCGCTCCCCGCGGCCGGTGCGGCCGCTGCAGCCGGGGCCGGTGCCACCGTCAGCGCCGAAGCGGCCTGGCCGAAGCCGCCGCTCCCCCTGTCATCCGGGCTGCCGAGGCAGCCCACAGCCCCGAGCGCCCCCACGAGCGCCCAGGCCCACCCCAACCCAGCGTATCGCATCCGGTCTCTCCTTTTCGGGAGGCGGCCTCAGGGCTCACCGGGGGCCCCGTCGGTCCCTCCTTCGCCAGGAAGGCGGGCAGGCCCGGCGTTCGCTCCAGGTCCGGCCGTTTGCCGCCCACCGCGCCGCGGATCGAGGCGCTCCTGCCTCGACCCGGCGCCGGACGTTACCAGACGTGCCGGCGGCTGTCTGTCCGCGAAAACGCCTACACGGGTGCCGGGGCGGGTTTCGGGGGGACGGGGGCGGGCGGGCGGCCGCGCCCGCGAAAACCGCCCGCGCCCCGAACCCGCACGTCCGCCGCGCCGGCGGTAGGGAGAGGACCACCGCTTGCCCGCCGCGCCCCGTCGAAACGCGCGGGGCGGCAGACATTTTCCGCTTGCACGGCCGCCGCGCCGGCGGTAGGGAGAGGACCACCGCGGGGCCGGGTCCCCGTCGCGGAGGCACCCTCATGAAAACACTCGCTACCGTCGTCGCGCTGGGCTGCCTGCTCGTCGGCTCGACGTCCGCCCGCGCCGCTGACGAGCCGAACCCCAACCATTACGACACCAGTCTGTGGATTACCTACTTGTCCCCGTTCGACCCGCACATCGACGTGCGGCCGCAGACCGACCCGTTCGCCATCGGCCCCTTCACCTTCCTCGCTGCCGAGCCGGCCGCCGAGCTCGATCTGCGCGCTGCCCCGGTCGACCTCGCCGAAGTCGACGCCCGCGCAGAGACGGCCTATCCGGTCTGGATCGTCGCCGACGGGGCGGAGCGGCCTGCCCTCGCAGGCGAGCTGCGCGTGTCCGAGGCGTTCGCGTCCGACCGGCTGGTGCCGGCGCAACACCGGTTCGTGGTCGCGAGCCCCGTCATCGACCGGGCCTATCTCTCGGGCCAGCCGGTCGGCGCCACCCTGCTCGTCGGCCCGCGCGGTTTCTTGAGCGACCCACGGAGCCGCGCGGCCGGGCTGTCGGTGCCGCTCACGCCCGCCCTCTATGCCGGCCGGGCGGCGCCGGTCTTTGGCGAGCCCGTCTGGCTCGCGGTCGCCGTCGCGTCCGAAACCCTCCGGTCCCTGGCGGCCGGTGGGGCGTACGACGTGGCCATCGTGCTCACCGTCTACGACGGCGATGTGCGTCCCGCTGAAATGGAGTTGGCCGTCGAAGCCATCGTGCGCGTCGCGGGCGGCGAGCAGCGCTGAGACCTGCCCCCACCGCAGTGGCCCCGGCGGTCACTGGGCCTGCCGGACGAACCGTGCGGCGATCCCGGGCGTGACGACTTCCCGGATGCGGCCGCTGCGATCGGCCAGGATGAGCGTCTCGATGCCGAGCTCGGCGGCCAGCGCCCGGCCGCGGTCCGGTCCCAACACCGCGATGGCGGTCGCTGCGGCGACGAGGGTGGCGTTGTCGGCCCCGGCGCCAAACGCCGCGGTCGTGACGCCCGCCACCCGCGTGGCCACCGGCTGTCCGGTGGCCGGATCGAAGAGAGGATGGAAGAGACGCGGCCCCAACCGGAGCGGCGGTTTGTGGGAGCCGCTCGTCGAGACCCGGACATCGCCGCGCACCTCGAACGCCCCGTACACGGCGTCGGGCAGCCGCGGATGCGCGACACCGATTCGCCAGGGGCCGTCCGGGCTCCGGCCGAACGCGGCGATCTCACCGCCCAGGCGCACGAGCCCGGCGGTAACGCCGGCGGTCTTGAGCAGAGCCACCACCCGATCGACCGCATACCCTCTGGCGACGGCCCCGAAATCGAGCGCGATGTCGGGGCGATCGAACGTCACCTCGCGGCCGTCGGCGCCGGCCCGGTGGACGTGCCGGAGCCCGACGCGTTCGAGCGCCTTCGCGATTTCGGCGCTGTCGGGCTCCTGCTCGCGCCGGACCGCCTCGTCCCAGACGCGCGTCAGCGGCGAGCTCGTGGGGTCGAACGCGCCGTCCGACGCCTCGTGCACGATGAAGCTCGTCGCCAGGACCGCGGCCAGGTCGGGTGACACGCGCTGGATGCCGGTCTTGTTCGTGCGGTTGAGCCCGCCGATCTCGGAAGTCGGGCTCGCGGCGTCGAAGACGCGCCCCAGCCGGTCGAACTCGTCCCACACCGCCGCATCGAGCCTGCGCAGAGCCGCCTCGTCGGCGTTGCCGCCCTGCGCGGCTCCGCCACCCGCGCCGGCCTCGGGGCCGGCGAGCGGCGGCAGATAGGCCACCCGCGCAGGGATGCCGTCCCCGATCGTCCGCGCGGATTCATGCAGCGCCCGCTTCGGCACGACCGTGGGCGAGGTCGTGCGCGGGCGGCCGGCGTCGGGCGGCGCCGGGCTGCGCGTGCATGCGCCGCAGGCGGCGAGCAGGAGGGCGAGTGCGATGTGCGGTTTCACCTTCATGGCGGCGTAGCTACCCCGTCCCCGCGGGGCAGGGCAAGGGTTTTCGTGGGCCGGAATGCCGGACGGCGCCGCAGCGGGCCCGCGCGAGCGGGTGCCCGACGCGCGCGCGCTGCACCTCGAGCCCGTCCTGGCGCACGAGACCCTGCCGAATCCGGAAGCCGCGCCGCCCCGCGTTCTCATGGCGTGCTTGCAGCGCATCGTGAGCTCGGGCGGGCGCGGCGCTCGCGAACGGGCGCCTCGCAGCGGCCGGGCCGCTCTCGTCGTCACGCACGGCGGCCGGCGCGCCGTCACCGAACTGCAACGCGTCCGGGCGCCGAAGGCCCACGAACGCGGCCTCGCCGGCGTGGCCGTCACCGTCGTGCGGGCGTCGGAGCCGCAGGGGCACGGCAGGCCCGCCCTCCCTCGGGCGGAGGCCACCTGCATACCCTTGGGTACAAGGTCGGGCCACCCAAGTGCGGCGGCCCTACGGTGCCAGGATCTCGCAGTGGCCGAGGGTGTCGTAGCACAGTCCGACGACGCAGAAGCCGCCGGGGCACTGGGCATCGGCCGTGCACGTGCGGCGCACGCAGACGGTCTCGCTCATCGGCCCCTCGGCGGCGCAATGGAAGTGCAGCGGGCAGTCGGCGTCGTCCTCGCACGGTGCGGCCACGCAGTGGCCCGTGATGGCGCAGGTCTCGCCCTCGGCGCAGTCGGCGCTGCCCAGACAGGCCGGGATGCACTGCGCGACCGCCGAGCAGTAGCACGGCCCCGAGACCCACTC
The DNA here is from genome assembly GCA_964422715.1 of uncultured Myxococcales bacterium. Taxonomy (GTDB): domain Bacteria; phylum Myxococcota_A; class UBA9042; order PWKZ01; family CAYRCM01; genus CAYRCM01. Next base: position 46,945 of record CAYRCM010000013.1, read on the forward strand.
GCACACCGCCTCGGGTGCGCAGTCGGGGTCGGAGATGCAGTTCGGCTCCGGGTCGAAGCAGTTGCCGCAGATCGGACCCTGGTCGGGGCGGCGGCACATCTCGCTCTCGGCGCAGTCGTTGCCGCGGCAGCCCGGCAGCCCGGGGTCGCCGCAGAGCGCCCGGTCGGAGCCGGCGATGGCGAGCGCCACGTAGGCGTAGTTCCAGTTGTCGTCGCAATAGCCCGTCTGGAAACTCCGCAGGTTGCGCACCGCGAGGTCGTAGCCGCCCGGCACGTTGAGCCGGCCCCACTCGGCCGTGCGCAGCGTCAGCGCCGCGCCGCCCGCGGTGAACTGCAATTCCTGAGCGCCGCGCGGCCCGCAGAAGCCCGGTTCGGTCTGCGGCTCGCAAAACGCGCTCGTGACGGCCACGCCGAAGGGGCTCTCGGGCGCCTCGTGCACCCCCGAGAGGCCCTCGTCGGTCGCGAACAGCACGCCGCGCTCGTCGCTGACCATGACGCCGTGGATGTTCAGGTCGAAAGCCCAGGCGACGCGCGCCGTGAGCCGTACGGACTGGCCGACGACGACGCAGAGACCGGGCACGCTCGGCTCGCGCGCGGTGAACGTGAGCGTCCAGTCGCCATCGGCGGCGCGCAGCGTGAAGGCGACCCCGGGGTCGACGGCGGTGACGACCCCGTCCTTCGTCACCATGACCGGCAGGGCCGCCGGGTCGACGCCGTCGAGCACGATGCGGTCGCGGTCGAGGTGCTGGCCGTTCGGCCCGTCGAGCGTCCAGACGAAGTTGTTGCCGGCGAGTTCAAAAGCGTTTTCGCAGGTGGACGGCGGCGGTCCGTCGCCCGTCGGCACGTCGGCGAGCCCTGGGCAGGCGGCGAAGTCGGCCGGGTTCTCGGGCGCGTCGGCGAGCCGCGGCTCGGCCGCCTCCATGACGAAGTCGACGAGGGTGCGCAGTTCGGGCGGGGCCAGCGAGCCGTCCGAGATGCGCGTCGTGCGTTCGGTCGCCCCGGGGCCGAAGAACGTGACGTACAGGTCGGAGCCGTCGAAGTACGCGTTGCAGCAGTCGCCGTAGCCGGGTTCGAGACTCTCCGTGTCGACGGCCGCGAGCACGGCCTCGAACACCGCCGTCCACTCGGCCGAGAGCGCGTCGTCGCGCGGCGTGAACGGCGTCTCATCGTCGACGAAAAGATAGCCGCCGGCGCCGACCCTCACTTCGCGGAAGCAGGCGCCGTCCATGCACAGTCCGCCGTCGGTGCGCAGCACGAGGCGCCGCGCACAACCCGCGGTGCCACACTGCCCGGTCGGCAGGCACCGGCCGAGGGTTTCGGCGGTGGCGCCGCAGCACCCATAGCCGTCGGGGCAGTCCCAGTCGTCGTCGGCCCGGCACGGCCCGAGGTCGCCCGCGGCGCGGCAACTGGCGGGCGGGCCGCCGGCGCACGTGCACATCACGTCGGGCGGGCAGTAGCAGAAACCGGGGTGGAACACGCAGCCGGCCGTCGCCGCGCACGTCTCCGGGTCGCGCAGTTGCTCGCAGGCGTTCTCCGCGGCGCGGCAGCGATACTGGAATTCGCCGACGAGTTCGAGGATGCAGCCGGGCAGGGTCGGGCAGTCCAGTTCGGAGGCCGTCTCGCACGAGGGCGGGCTCGTGTCGGGCGCACCCGCCTCGGCGTCGCCCGGCAGCGCATCGGGCCCGCCGGGCAGGTCGCCCGGGCCCACGCCGTCGCCCGGGCCGCTGCCGTCGCCGCCGCCCAGGTCTGCGGGCGGGGCCTGGTCGCCGAGCCCGCCGTCGCCCGGCCCCTGGTCGATCGGGCCGCCGTTGTCGCCGCCGCCCAGGTCGATCGGGCCGCCGTCGGGCGGCGCGGCCACGTCACCGCCGCCGAGGTCGGCGGCCACGTCGTCGTTCGCGTCGACCGAGCCGCAGCCCAGCCCGAATAGCAGGGCGGCAAGCAGCAGCCCGCGGCCCCCCCAGTGTGCAAACCTTCCGTTGCTCTCCATCGCCTCACCTCCGGCGCCTCCCAAACGAGGCCCATTGCCCGCCGAGCAAAGAATGCGCCAGGTCCGCCGGGCGGCGCCGTGCTGGGCGCCGCCGCCGTGCTTGCCGGCCAACGGCGCGGTGTTGCGGGCCCAAGCGCTCTGCCGGCAACCCGCCAATGCCGCTCGCTTCGCTGTCCCGGGTCGTGCACCGTGTGTGCAGCCGCGGTACACGCGGCGGGGCGCCGGCCAAGGAGCCGGGAGCGCCGATTCGTTGAGCCTGCCGGTCTGGATGGGGTGCTCAGCGTCCAAGGCCTAGAGCCGCCTCAGCGGCCGGCCGCCGTGAACGTGAACGGCCGCTCGTTCGTGCGTCCCCTCCGCCGTGGTGACGGTCAGGTCCATGGGGCCCCCGTACGTGCCGGCATGGAACATGGTCACCACGACGCGCCGTTCGTCGTGCGCGGTCACGGTCAGGGGGAAGCCGCCGATGTGCACCTGGGGTGCGCCGCTGCCGAACCCGCGGCCCATGAGCGTGACCGGGCGGCCGCCCGCCGGCGAGCCGCTATCCGGCGTGACCCCGTCGAGTTGCGGGGCGGCCAGTTCGGCCGCGATGTCGCGCGCGTCGCTCTTCGAGGTGTTGAGGAACACGAGCCGATAGCGGGGTAGTCGCCGCCGCGGCCGATGGTCTTGCCGCGGGCATCGGCGGCGAGCCGGCCGAGTTCGACGAGGCCCGCAAGCCCGCTCGTCGGACAGACGGGGTCGCCGTAGACGAGCACCGAGGCGCCCTGTGCGATGGCGGGCGCGCGGGCGACGAGGTCGCGGCCGAGCACGGTCGGCCAGAAGCCCACGTCGACGTCGGCCGTGTAGCGGATGGACGACAGGGCCGGTCGCGCAACCGCCTCGCGCACGGTGACCCCGTCGAACGAGGCGAGTGCCGCGCGCGGATGCGGGCCTCCGCTCTGGACGCCGAGCGCACGGTCGAGGTCGAGGTTGCGCACGGGGTCGCAGGCCTGCGTCCAGAAGTCGCGCGCGAAGCGGTCGTAGACCCAGCCGAACACCTCGCCGGCGACGGTTTCGAGCGTGCCGTAGCTGTCGCACCAGGCCAGCGTGCTGGCGGCCAGTGCCGCGTAGAGCGGCGCCATGCGGTTTGGCCCGTGGGTGTCGGCAAACCAGAGGGCGAACGCGCCGGCGGCATACGCCCGTTCGTCGTCGCAGCCGAGCCAGAAGCCGTCGGGCAGGGTCGCGGTCCAGGGCACCGACTGCGACGGGGAGTCGGTCCAGACGTCGCCCGTGCCGACGGTCGCAAACGCCGCCCACCACCCCCTCCGGGCGAACGTCGATGGTGACGGTGCGTCCCGAGCCCGCGTGGCCGAGCGGGTAGCGTCCCGGCCTGTCCATGACGAAACACAGCCCCGAGAGGGCTTGCTGGTCCCACCCGCGCATGGCCTCGGCAAACGGCAGCGGGCCGGCGAAGAGAGCGGGGGCCGTCAGGGGGTCGTAGGCGGCGCTGACCTCGCGGTAGGGGCCCGCGATGCACTGGTGGTCGCCCTGCGCCATGGGCACTTCGCGGTCGAGCCCTTCGAGGCTGGCCGGGACGCACAGGTAGCCGTTGCGCAGCAGGCGTTCGACGTGCAGCGTGACCGCGTTTGAGCAGCGCACGTTGAGGTTGTGCTGCTCGTAGCCGCACACGCTCACCTGCATGGGGTTGCCCGGTGCGAGCCCGGCAAAGGGGGCTTCGAGGTGGTTGCCGGGCAAGCCGCCCCCGCGACCGGCACGACGAGCCGTTCGTCGTCGGCGCGCGGCCCGAAATCGTGAACCGTCCGGCCGCCGATTCCACGGTCACGTCGACGGCGCCCGCCGGGCTGCCGACGGCACTGGTGCGGTCGCGCAGCCGCGAGAACCCGCCGCCGGAGAGCAGCCACGAGTTGCCGACGCACCACACCGTCTCGTGGCTGCCGCCGCGGTCGAGCCACGGGGCGGGTCGAGCGCGCCCGCGCCGAACGGGCCGAGCGCCAGCGTGACCGCGGTGGGCGCTTCGACGGTCAGGGTCACCGCCCCGCTCCAGTCGGTGCCGTCGCTGTCGTGGCGCAACCGCAAGTCGCAGATCCCGGCGACGGCCGGCACCGCGAATTCGAGGGCCGCGTAGCCGGCGATGGGCGGGATCTCGGTGTGTCTGTCGGCGCGGGTGGTCGTGCCGCAGACCTCGACCCGGTTGTCGGCCGCCGTCGAGGCGAAACGGTAGCCGCCAAGTTGCACGCGGTCGCCGGGGCTCGCGTGGTCGAAGCGGATCGCGGCGATGAGCGGGGGCGCCGGCGGCTCCTCCTGCAGCACGAACCGTACCGACGCGCCCTGTTTGCCGTACGTCGTCACGTGCAGCTGCACCACCCGCGGCGCGCCCCAATCGGCCGTGCACCGCGGCGCGATTGCGCCGACGCTGGCGGCCCGGCCCCGCCGTCAGGCCCGCGGGGCGGTCTCGCGTTCGCGCAGCAGGTCGCTGAGCCGGGTGCGCAGCTCGCCGAGGCCCGGCAGCGCCACGCCGGCCTCGGCGAGGGCGTCGAGCGACTGGCCGAAGGTCTCGAACGGGAAGCGCGCCCCGTCGGCGGCGGCCCGTTCGAGGGCCGCCTGCGCCTCGGCGGGCCGGCCGAGGTAGAGCAGCGCTTCGGCGAGGTCGAGGTCGCACCAGGGCCAGTCGATGCGCGCGGCGCTCTGGGCCTGGCGCACCACCACGGCCTGTTCGAGGCGGCGGCGCGTCTCGGGGTCGGGCCGCGGGGTTGGCTGGCGGTCGGCCAGCAGGCGCAGACGGTAGGCATTGAGGAGTGGGTAGGGGTGGCCCTCCGACAGGTAGACGCCCGTATCGTAGCAGCGCAGGGCCGCCCCGTCGGCGAGCCGGGCTTCTTCGCGCAGGCGCGCGGCCCGGCGTTTCTGCACGCCGCCCAGCGCCGACCAGGCGTCGTAGTCGTGCGGGTCGAGGGCATTTGCCCGCTCGAACGCAGCGATGGCCTGATCCGGCCGGCCCACCTTGTCGCGGGCGACCCCGAGGTCGCGCCAGGCCGGTGCCAACTCGGGAATCTGTGCCGTGACGCGTTCGAGGGCCCGGATGACGTCGTCCCAGGCCGCGGGGCCGCGTGCCTGCTCGGCCCGAAAGCGGGCATAGCGTTGCAAATAGAGCGGGTTCTGGCCATCGAGCGCCACGAGCTCGCGGAAACGGTCGAGCGCGTCCGGCTTGCGCTGGTCGAGGATGGCCTTGAACGCCTGGCCGACCAGGGCCTGATGCGCGGCGGACCAGCGGTGCCAGTGTTCGACGAGCGCCGGCCGCACCCAGCGGGGCACGAGAGCTTGCCGCAGCAGGGCTTCGAGGGTGGTCTGCGGTACAGCGCCCGCGCCGAGTCCGAGCACGCGCGAGAGCGCCAGCGGCCCGCCGCTCGGCGCCGGGGCCCCGAGGTGGAACAGGTGGGGGGCCAGGTGCCAGGTGGCGGGGGTCGGCAGCCCAGCCGCAGCCTGCAGCGTGATGGCGCGGCCGAGCCGTTCGTGGAACGAGAGGAGCCGGAGCACCCGCGGCCCGAGCCCGTCGACCACCCACACGATGAGGCGCGCGTGCTCGAAGCGCTCGACCGTGACGGCGTCGTAGGCGTCGCGCTCGATGTCCTCGGCCGGCTGCCAGACGGGGCGGAGCGGTCGCGCCGGAAAGTCGCACTGCACGGACGCGATGGCCGGGGCGAGCACCTCGGCAAAAAGTGCGGGGCCCGGGCGACCCGCCACGCGGCCGGCCGTCGTGACGACCAGGCATTCGGCGAGGTGCGGGTAGACGGCGTCGCCCGGGTCGACTGTGCCGTGGAGTGGGGTGACGTTGTGCTGGCGCGCGATTTCGCCGCAGGCCTGGCGCAACGCCTGGCACAGGGCCGCGATGTCCGGATAGCGCGCCTCGGGGGCGGGCTGCGTGGCCCGCGCAACGACCTTTGCGAGCGGCGCGAGTTCGGCGCCCGGCAGCACGAGCGGTGAATGGCGTGCCCGCTCGGCCGCGAGCGCCTCGGGCGCGGCGTCGCCGCTCGCGGGGGGCGCGCCCGCAAACGGTTCGAGGTCGCAGAGCGCGTCGAAGAGCATGACGCCCAGCGCAAACTGGTCGGTGGCCGGCCCGCGGTCGCCGCGGAAGGCCTCGGGCGCCATGTACTTCGCCGTGCCCATGACGGCCCGGCGGAACGGGGCGGCCGGGTCGCGATACAGCGCCGCGCAGCCGAAATCGACGACACACGGAAGCCCGGTGCTGCCGTAGCTGTCGCGAATGAGGATGTTGTCCGGCTTCAGGTCGCCGTGCGCAACGCCTTTGCCGTGGACCTTGGCGAGGATGTCGCCGACCTGGTCGACGATTTCGAGGTACGGCCGAAGACGGCGCCAATGCTCGGCGAAGTCGCTGCAGCCGTCGGGCAGCGGATCGGGGTCGGCGAGCGGCTGGCCGGCCACGAATTCGGACACGAGGTAGGGTTGCGGCACCCCGTCCGGGGCGACCGCCACGCCGCAGTCGCTGATGCGCACGACCCCGGGCAGCGCGAGCTCGGCCAGGACCTGCAACTCGTGGTCGAAGAGCCGGCGGGCGGTGGCCGCGCTCATCCCGGCCCCGCCGCCGACGCGGTCGCGGCGGAGGATTTTCACGGCCACGTCGTTGCTGCCGAGGCGCCGGTCGCGGGCCCGAAAGACGTTGCCGAAGCCGCCGCCGCCGACCCGCTCCACGATCTCGTAGCGGCCGTCGACGACCTGCCCGAGCCAGTCGTGCTCAGCGGGGTCGAGCGGCGGGCCGGAATGCCCGGCCGCGGGCCCCGGGACCCAGGTCTCATCGTTTTGCGCCCACGTCATGCGGTCCTCCTCGTGCGGCTCATGGCCGGCGCCCGTCATCGTCGCAGAGGAGTGCCGGGCGAGGCAAGCCCGGGCCGGGGCCCGGAATCCGTCACCCACACCGGGTTTCGCCCGCGGATCCAGGCCCAATTGCCGCGTCACCGGCACCGATTGGGTCCTCGACGGAGCTCTGCCACGCCTCCGACAAAATCGGCTCGGTTGCTTGCACCTCGGCCAGCCTCCAGTGGCGTCCCGTCCAGTGGTGTACTACGCCCTGTCCCTGTGACCAACTCCGTCTCCGCGCTTCCCGTCGAGCCCTCCGGTCTCAGCGTTGCCGCCTCGACAGGGCGCGGGAATGACGATCGCGCGCGTGCAACGCGTCGCCGGCGTGCATGCGCAGGCCGCGCGCCGCCCGTGCCCCGCCGTGGGTCTCGCGATACCAAGTCGCCTTCCTGCGGATACCTCTGTTGCCTTCGTCGCTCCCCCCTGCGGCGTACCCGGAGTACGCCTCGGGGATCGCTCCTCGGCGCCTCGGTATCCTTTGGAACGCAACTTGGTATGAAACCGCCGCAGCCCGCGGGCCGCCGGCCACTGCGCTCTCGTCGGCGTGCGGCGCGGCGTCGCGGCCGGGCCCGGAAGTCCCGTCTCCGGCACAGCCCGCAAGCAACAGCGCGCCCAGCGCGACGGCGAAACGCGGCAGCGGACGGTCTACGGGGGCCCTTGCTGTTGGGGAATCAGCGGGCCGGGGGCGGCCCATAGAGCGGCTCACCCGCGGCGCGCAGTCGGTCGCACCACAGGTCTTTCAGGACTTGCAGTTCGGCGGCCAGTTCGGCGGGCGATTCGTCTTTCGTTTCGAGGCGGTCGAGCACCTCGAAGGCGAAGGCCGCCGGTCCGTGGGTCTGGTAGTCGCGCTGCAACTCGCGCTCGGGGTGGCTGCCGTGGTCGAGTTGGAAGCGCTGCCGGTTCAGCATGCCCGGCAAGTCGGCGCTCGCGCCGACGAACGAGCGCCCGCTCGCCGTGTGGCGAACCCGAAAGACTCCCGCCGGCCGGGCCGTTTCTTTGTAGGCCCGGATGGCGGCTCTGCGGTCGTTGTCGTCCATGGCAATCTCCTGCACGCCCGGCCGCGGCACGGGAGCCGAGGGCCCCGAACGACCGGGGAGCGGTGGCGGCGTCAGGGCATGGCCGCGGGCGGCGCCGGGTAGCCGACCGGCTGCGCCAGGACGACGCGCTCGCTCCGCGGCAGGGCGAGCGGCGCGCCGCCGTAGTGCATCGCTACGGGCCGGACAGGCGTAGGCGGCACGGGCAGCCCCCGAGAGCACCGCAGCGCCAGCGTCCAACGCGATGGCGCAGGGCAAGCATGCGTGCCGGCGGGTGGCTCGTCAATGCTCCGGGACCGACCGCCAACGCCGCCCCACCCATTTTGCGCTACACTGCGGCCACCGCCGTTTCCCGGTCGGACCAAGGAGGCTACGCCATGGCCATTCGTCTGGGCCCGCGAACGTGCTGGCGCCTTGGCGCGCTGGGCGCCGGGCTGACCATCCCCTTCGGCATCCTGCTCGGCACCCCGCGGCTGGCCGACGCGCCGCTCGTCGTCGCCTTCATCGTCGCCTTGCTCGGGCACGCGGGCTTCTTCTTCACCGGGCTCAGGCTCCGCGCCGAGGGCTTCCGTGGCCAGGGCGCCGTGCTCATCGGCTCCGTGCTGGCATCGCTCGCGCTGGCGCTCGGCATGCTCGTCTGCGCGCTGGCCGAACTCGTCACCGCCGGACCGTTCGTCAGCGCCGTCTGGCTCGTCGCGTTCCTGGCGGGCTTCGTCAACCTCGCAGTCTTCTGCCTGCGCACGGCGGCCGGCGGCTCGCGCGGTCGACTGTACCGCGTGGCCGGCGGGCTGCTCATCGCCTTTCTGCTGGCTGCGCTCGTCTTCGTCCTCTGCGCCTACACGCACGCGGTCGGCGGCCGGGCCATGGAATGGCTGCGCGTGCTCGTCGGCTACCCGCTCGCCGGGGCGACCACGCTCCTGACGCTGCTGTTGCTCGATCGCGCGGCCGGCGCGGCCGACGAATCGAACACGCTGGGCCGGGGCTACCTCGTGGGCGCCATCGGCATCGGCGTGTTTGGGATCCACGTGCTGTTCAGTCCGTTTTCGGGCAGCGTCGCTTTGCTGTTTCTCGCGTGGGTCCTGGCCCTGCTCGGCAAGCCGCTCGTCTCGTTCGGCTTCTTCGCGCTCGCGCGCCAATACCAGAACGGCTGGGCCCGGCTCGCCGGCTACAGCCTGCTCGGCTACGGGCTCAGCCACGGCCTGATCCTGGTCGCCCTGACGGGCGGCTCAGGGCCGCTCGCGCTCGCGGGCCTGATTCTGAGTCTGGTCGGGGTGCTTCTCGCCTACGTCGCGAGCTACCGCACCTTCGTCACCTTGCCCCGCGACGTGCCCGGGGCCGCGCTGTTCCGCCCCACGGCCTACGCCCACCTGGTGTCGCTCGGCTTCAAAGGGCTGGCCATCCTGCTCATGCTCTTCCGGGTGCGCTCGAAGGACGCGCTCTACACCGTGGGCGTGCTGGCGGCTGTGGTCTTGATCGTGACGTACACCCTGCTGTTCCTCGTGTTTCGCCAGCAGCGCGCTGCATGCCGCGCGGCCGTGCCCGCGGCGGAGGACGCCGCCGCGTCGGCCGCCGTGCCCCCCGCCGCCGAACCGGCCGGCTGAGCGGCCCTCCCTGCGAGACGGTCTTGCCGCGCGGCGTGGGGTCGGCGTCCGGCGCGCCGCGCTACGGCGTGGCCGCGGGCGGCGCCGGGTAGCCGACCGTCTGCGCCATGACGACGCGCTCGCTCTCCGGCAGCGCGAGCGCGGCACCGAGGGCCGCGCGGTCGAGGTTCGCCCGCAGAACCGTCGCGAGCCCCGTCGCCGCCGCGAACAGGTACACGTTTTGCGCGACGAGGCCCGCGTGCGCGCCGTCGTAGAGTTGCAGGTCGCTCTCGCTTGGCCCGCCCGTCGCCTTGGCCCGGTCGGACACGTACACGAGGTTGAGCGGGGCCGTGGCGACGAACGGCTGGCGGCCCGTCGCGGCCCGCAGGTCTTCCGCCTTGACGGCGACGAGCGCGTGCGTCGCTGCGTCGTAGCGGAAGACGCCGTTTGCGAGCGTCACGTACACCGTGAGGTTCTGCCAGTTGCGCGCCGTGGCCGCCGTGTGCTTGCCGGCTTCCTTGCGATTGACGCCGTTTGCCGCCCAGAGCAGGTCGGAGAGCACCCCGAGCGGCAGCGGGTCGGGCTTGAAGTCGCGGCCCGACTGGCGCTGCTGCAACGCTTCGATAAGCGTGAGGCCGCCGCTCGCCGTGGGCGCCGGCAGGGCCACCGATGCGCCGGGCTGGCATTCGAGGTCGGCCGTCGTGGCCGCGGCGGCGGGCCGGTCGGGCGCGGGCGGCGCCGGCGGCGCGCCGGCCGGCAGCGCCGGGTCGGCCGGGGCCGCGGCCGGAACCGATGCCGCCGATGCC
>CAYRCM010000014.1:0-21712 GCA_964422715.1 uncultured Myxococcales bacterium
GACACTCCGCCACCGGCCGACATCCCGGGCGGGCCCGACACCCCGCCGCCCGCCGATCTGCCCGGCGGGCCCGACACCCCGCCACCCGCCGACGTCCCGAGTGGGCCCGACACCCCGCCGCCCGCCGATCTGCCCGGCGGGCCCGACGCCCCGCCACCGGCCGACCTGCCGGGCGACGCGGCTTTGCCCGACGCGGGGCCGCCGGCCGACGTCCCGACGTCCCCCGACGTGCCGGCCGACCTGCCGGGCGACACCGGTCAGCCCCCGACGGGCGAATGTCACCCGAGCATCGCCGCGGCCATCTTCGCGTGCATGGCCGACACGGCGGCGAGCCCCGAGTACGACCCGTACACCACGACATCCGTCGACCTCCTGTGGCTGTGCGCCGACGCCGAAGTGGTCGCAGCGGCCTGGGACGAGTTGTGTGCCGCACCCGACGCCCCGGCCGCACTCTGCGATTCCGGCTACGAGGCCTTTGCCACGACGCACCTGCCCATCTGCCGCCACGAGTTGTACAGCCGCATCCTCGACCAACAGTGCGTGTTCGGCGCGCGCTACGCGGACCTTTGGCTGCACCCCGACGCCATGGTGGTCATCTGGCAGCGCGTGCTCACCGCGGACAGCCCGCTCACCGAGCTCGAACGCGAGCAGATCGTGCTCGCCGTGCGCACGACGGCCTGGAGCGACATCACCACCGTCGAAGAGGCCTTCGCGGTCGTCGACCAGCACATCGTCAACCAGGCCGAGGTGTGGGATGCGAGCGGTCGGCGCGCCTTCACCGTGTACGAGGTGGGGGCGGGCGACAATTCGTTCGGCATGTTCTTCGACTTCGGGACGGTGACCCCGGCCGCCCGCATCAACGATGGCGACCTCTATGAGTGTACGGTCTTCTGGGGCCCCGAGAGGCGCCTGTGTGCCGACGCGAGCGAGTGCGCCGCGGGCGTACGCTGCGAGGGCCGCCCGCCCGAAGCCTCATTCGGCCGCTGCGTCGACCCCACCCGCGACACCGACCCGGCCGTCGGCACCGAGTGCACCGGCCTCGACGGGTGTCCGCCCGGCGCGGGGCTCATCTGCGCCGGGGCCCGACTCGACAACGAGGGCCACTGCGAGCCTGCCTGGATGAGCGGCCGCTTCCAGACCCGCCCGGCCCAGGACGTGCCCGACAACGACCCGGCCGGCACCGAGGTCACGCTGCTCGCGTACGGGCTCGCCACGGTCGACATGGACGTCGTCATCGACCTCTACGTGCCCCATCCGCGGCCCACCGATCTCCTCATCACGCTCACCAACCCTGCCACCGCCGAAGTGCTCGTCTTCGACGGGGCCGCCATCGGTCCCGGAGCGCAGGCCGAACTGCGCAACGTGCCCGTCGCGGGCTTCTCGGGCGACGAGAGCGTCAACGGGCAGTGGCGGCTCAAGGTCGTCGACCGCGAGCCTGGCGAAACGGGCACGATCGCGTACTTCGCGTTGACCATCACGAGCCGCTGGGACTGAGCTCGGGACCACCGGCAGCGACCGAGCGGGGAGCACTGGCGTGGGGCAACAACGAGTCCTCCCGGGCCGCGGCCGCGCCGCCGCCCTCGCGGCCGCGTGTCGCGGGGCGGCAGAGCGTTTGCGTTTCGCGCCGCCCACCCTGCACGGCGTGAGTCTCACCGCACACTACACGGCCTACGCCTGGCATCGCATGGGGGTTCCGGAAGCCGCCCGCTTCGCGACCCTGGCCGGCCGCCTGCTCACGGCCGCCGCCTGGCCCATCGAGGCCGCCGCGCGGCGGCTCGGCCGCGGCGACTTCGCCAGCCTGCTGCTGCGGCCGCGCCACCGGCTGTTCGAAGACCGGCTCGGCGCGTCCGGTTGCCGCACGTTCGTCGAACTTGGCGCGGGGTTGTCGCCACGCGGCACGGCGTACACGCGCGCCGACGCCGCCGTGCGCTACGTCGAGGTCGATTTGCCGGCCATGAGCGCGTTGAAAGCACGGCTCGTCGGTGCTGCACGCGGGCCGGGGCAGCGCTTCGTCGCCGGCGATGTGCGCGACGCGGCGCTCTTTGCCCGCCTCGCGGACGAAGTGCGGGGCCGGGGGCCGGTGGCGGTCGTCGCCGAGGGGCTGCTCGCCTACTTCCCGCCGGCGGGCTACCGGGCGCTGCTTCGCGCCGTCAGCGAGTTCCTCCAGGCCGTGGGCGGCGGGGTCTTCGTGTTCGACGCCAATCCGCGGGCTGGGCTGCGCCACTTCGGCCCCCTCGCCGCCATCGCGCTGCGCCTCATCGGGGTCGTGGCGCAAAACGCCATGGACCTGCCGGTCGAGAGCGCCGCGGCGGGGCTCGCCGACCTCGCCGCGGCAGGGTTCGCGCCGGTCCATGTGTTTGCGCCGCCGCCCACGCACACTCCTGATGCGCCCCCCGTGGCCGCCCCCGGGCCCGACGCCCTGCTGCTGCTGTTCGAGGCCTGGCGATAGCGCGCACCGCGCCGCCCCCGCGTCCGAGAAACGCTCACGCAATCCTGGTGTTTGCTGCCCGGCCCGGCGGGCCGTCCGGATCAGGCCGTCGGTTTGGCGGCAACGGCCTTGCGCCGCTTGTCCCACTGCGGCGCGACCGTGAGGAAAACGATGGCGAGCAGGATGACACCGGCCCCGGCGAGTTCGTAACCGCTCGGCATCTTGTGGCTGAAGAGGGCATAGAGCAGCGCGCTCGCGCCGAGCCCCGCGATGACGCTGGCGCAGCGGTTGACGGGCACGGCGAAGGCGTTCTCGTTGCGGTCGAGCAGCACGAGGGCCCCGAACAGCCCCGTGAACGAGGAGCACGCCCCGACCACGAGCGAGTAGACGAGGGCCGGGTGGCTCCAGAACTCGGTGAAGCCGTCGCGCAGCAGGTGCAGTTTGGCCACGGCCCCGATGGCGTTGTGGTCGCCGCCGAACCCGAACGCCAGCACGGCCAGCATGAGCAGCAGCCCGGGGGCCGCGATGAGCTGCTCCTCGACGAAGTAGCGTTTGGTGACGGCCGGGTCGTCGGACTTGGCGAGCGTGGTCATGAAGCGCAGGCGCACGAAGTAGCTCGCCAGGTAGATGAGCACGTCGATGGCCAGGAACAGGTTGAAGTCGAAGCGCGACGTGCCCGGTTTCGGCGGTGCCGCGAACGAGACGAACAGCGAGGCGAGGCTCAGGATGAGCCCGGCCCACGAGAACCAGCGCACGTGGCGGCGCGTGATGGCGTCGATGATGGGCGACAGGATGAGCACGCCACCGCGCATGAGCAGCATGGCGAACACGATGCTGACGCCTTCGACCGTGTACGAGAGCGTGGTCGTGACGATGATGAGGCCGGTGCAGAAGCCCGACAGCGCCGTGCGCCACCCGGGCCGCGGCAGCCGGAACCCGAGGAAGTTGAACGTATGCGCGTACTTCCACCAGCCGAGGATGGTCATCACGAGGTAGGTGACGACCAGGGTGGCGACGACCGAGGTCGGCAAGATGAGCATGCCGTCGACCCGGCCGCTGCCGCTGACGTAGCCCTCGGAGACGGCCTTCGAGAGCGCACTGTAGGGCACGTACGCGGCGAAGTAGCCGAACGCGAAAAACCAGATGAGCCAGTCGGAGCGCCAGATGGAACTGCGTTCAGTTTTCATGCGCGCCACTGTACGGCGGATGCGCGCGGCTTGGCAAGTTTGCGACCGGCGGGGTCGCCGCAGGCCACCGCGCGGGTCAGTGGGCGGCGCGCGGTTGCACGAGCGGGCGGCTCTCGCCGCGCGGCAGGCGCACGAGGTGGGCCGGCAGGCCGCACGGATCGGCGGGTAGCTCGGGCAGTTCGAGAACCAAGCGCTCCGGGTGGCCTGCGTCGGTCTTCGGCGCAACGCAGCAGCGGGGGGGACGCCGGCAGCGGTCGCTACCGTCGACGAGCAGCAGTTTCTCGGTGTCGAAGGGGAAATCGGCGGGCACGGCCGCTGCCCACTCGCCGAGTTCCGTGCGGTCGTGGAAGTAGCCGCGCACGCGCACGGGCTCGATCGGCTCGGGCTCGCCCGGCAGGCGCTGGCTGCGGTACTTCGGACCGTCGGCGGCCGCAAGGCGCGCGAGCCATTCGTCCGGGTAGCCGGGGTGCGTGACTCCGCCGTGCTCGTCGCGCACGTTGCCGTCGAGGTACTTCACGAGCAAGGCCTCGCCGAGCGCCTTCCAGCGGGCGAGCACGCGCTCGGCGGCCTCGGCACCGTAGCGGGTGAGAAACTCGCGGGCGAGTTGGGGCGCCATGGCGTGCTGCTTCAAGGCCGCCTCCTCGACGGCCGCCTGGCGGGCCAGGAACTCGCCTTCGAGTTCGCCCTGGACGGCGCGCACGTCGACGCTGACGTCGCGATAGCGCAGATAGGCGAGCTGGGCCACGAAGTTGAACACCCAAAACGCCGAGTCCCACGAGAAACGCGCGAACGTGGCGGTCTCGACGGCGAGCGGCCGCGGCGCCGCCAGAATGCCACTGTAGATGGGCAGATAGACGGTGCTGGCCGTGTCGTCGACGCCGAACCAGAGCAGCCCGCCGATGGCCGCGGGCAGCCCGGCGCGTGCCTGCGAGACGAACGAGAAGCCGGTCTGTTGGGTGGAGACGGCGCGGTCGTGGACGTAGTCGTTGCCGGCCGCGTGGAAGGTGAGCGGCCGCCAGCGGTACGGCAGGCCGAATGGGCCGGCGCCGAGCCCCTGCGAGAGGTCGAAGGGCGTGCCCTCGAAGTGGTCGCGCATGAGGCTCATGACGTCGCGCACGGCGAGAGGCCGCTCGGGCTTGACCCAGAGCGGCAGCGGCGTCTTGCCGGCGAGCAGCTCGTCGGCGGAGAGCGCCTGCCCCGGGGCGACGCGCCGAAAGACGTTCCAGACGCGCAATTCGCAGGCGCGGCGGTCTTCGTAGGTGCTCGGCGCGTAGGCTGCGTTGAAGCGAAACTGCGCGTCGGACCCCGTGAAGTAGCCGCGCGCGCGCGCAAACGAGATGACGTCGGGCGCGTAGCGGCAGTTCTGCGGGTCGGCGAGGGGAAATTGGCCGATGCGCGCCTGATTGGCGTGCGCCGTGACGAAGCCGTCGGGCACGCGCAACGCCACCCAGACGGCGCCCTTGACGCCCGGTCCCTTGCCGATCAGTTCGAGGAGCCAGCTTTCGGTCGCGTCGGCGATGGAAAAGGTCTCGCCCTCGCTCGCGTAGCCGTGCGCGGCCACGAGCCCCGTGATGACGTCGATGGCTTCACGCGCCGTGCGGGCCCGCTGCAGGGCCACGAACATGAGGCTGCCGTAGTCGATGCCGCCCGTCGGATCGACGAGTTCCTCGCGGCCGCCAAACGTGGTCTCGGCGATGACCACCTGGTGCTCGTTGATGTGCCCGACGACGCCGTACGTGCGGGCGGCTTCGGGGATGGCGCCGAGCGTCGTGCCGCTGTCCCAGTCGACGATGGCGCGCACGGCGCCCGGCGCGTGGACCCCCGGCGGCAACGTGGCAAGAGCGCCGTACAGCGTGTGCGAGTCGGCGGCGTAGGTGACCATGGTCGAACCGTCGACCGACGCGCCGCGGGTGACGACGATGCTCGTGCAGGCGGCGGCGCGCGGGGCGGGCCAGGTGGTGAGCACGGCGGCGACGGCGACCACGAAAGCGAGCGGTGCGGGGCTCGCAGGCGGGCGGCGCAGGGGCATGCGGGGCTCCTTCGACGGCCTACCGGGGGCGGGGGCCACCCCGCGCGACGGTCGGCAAGTCCAGCCGGCATTGTGCCCAAGCCGGGCCGGCCGGACAACCTTGCCTGAGCGAGCGGGTGGAGGGGGGCGGCGAAACCGGCCGCAGCGCGGGCGCCAGGCGGGCGCGTCAGGGCGCGAGGGTCGGCGTGAGCGACACCGCCAGGGTGAAGTCGGAACTCCAGAGCGAACGGTTCGTGCCCTGGATGGCGAGCACGTTGAGGCCGGGCCGCAGCAGTGCCCGCAAGTCGACCAGGCTCGAAAGCGCGTAGAGGCCGGCAGGATTCGGGCTGGCGGCCCGCGAGCACTCGCGGTCGCCGAGCGCCTGCGTCGTGTGCGAGACCGAGCCGGTCGGCATGTTGCCCCGGACGACCTCCACGCCGTTCAGGTAGGCCACGAAGCCGTCGTCGTAGTCGACCCAGAGCGTGAGGTCGGCGATGGCGGCCGGATCGGCGAGCGAGAACGTCCGGCGCGCGTAGATGGACAGGTAGCTGCCCTGCATGTCGGATAGCACGGTCCCATAGGGCGCGCAGTCGGTGCCGTAGCCGAAGCCGCCCGGCCCGACGAGCCAGCTCGAGTCGTCGAAGGTGACGGCCGTCCACGCGAGCGGATCGGCCGGCGTGGGGGCGCTCCGACCTTTGAAGAAGGTCCAGTCGTTTCCGACCTGGATCGGCAGCGGCGGGGCCGGGGGCGCCGCGACCGCTTCGCACTGCCCGTTGGCGGGATTGCAGCCGAACCCGGCGCCGCACAGGTCGTCGTAGGTGCAGCCGGCCTCGGGATCGCACGTCTCGCCGGTGCAAACGATGCCGTCGGTGCAGTCGGGCGGCACGCCGGCCACGCAGGCGCGCGCAACGCACGTCTCGCTGCCGTTGCAGGCGTTGCCGTCGTCGCAGTCGCCGTCGCCGCTGCAGCCGACGTTGGCCTCGAGAGCCAGGTCGAAGGACAGGTCGGAGCTGCCGGCCGAGTTCTGGTGGATCTCCGCGGCAATGACGTTCGCGCCGGCGCGCAGCAGCGCCGGGTCGACCGAGGCTTGCAGGAACGTCGTCTCGTCGCTCGCGGCGCGCAGCGCATAGGTCAGGTAGCCCGGGCTGCCGGACGGCATGTTGTCGCGGAACACCTCGATTCCGTTCAGGTACACAACGACGCCGTCGTCGCGCAGCACCCGCAGCGTCAGTTGCTCGATGCCGACGCCGGCGGGCAACTCGAAGGTGTGCCGGAAGTAGGTCGTCGGGAACTTGGCCCCCGCGTTCGGGCCGTAGGACACGACGGTCTGCTCGTCGCCGTCGCCGTAGCCGAGTTGCGCGGAGCCGCGCGCCCACGAGCCATCGTCGTAGCCGACAGCCGCCCAACCCGGTCCCGGGTCGGTGCCGAGGTCGCGGTACGCCCACGTTGCACCCGCGGGGATGAGCGTTTCGGCAACCCCGAGGCACACCCCGCTGCCGAGATCGCAGGCGCTGCCGAAGCCGCAGCCGTCGACCGCGCGGCAACCGAGGGCCGAATCGCAGGAATCGAGGGTGCACGCCACACCGTCGTCGCAGGTCGGCGGGGTCGCCCCCTGGCACTGGCCGGCCACGCAGATTTCGGCGCCGTTGCAGAAGTCGCCGTCGTCACAATCGCCGGCCGTGAGGCAACCGACACAGCGGTCGTTCGCCTCGTCGCACGCCTGGCCCGGGCAGGCGACAAGCGCGGCTTCGCAGCGCCCGGTGGCGAGGTTGCAGCGCTCCAAGCCATTGCAGAACTGACCGTCGTCGCAGGCGGCGTCGCCCGTGCACGCGGTGGCGTAGCGCACGCGCAGTGTGGGGCGCTGCGCGGGGTCGCCGGCCTCGCTCGAAGCCACGCTCAGGCCGTTCGGGCTCGCGGGCAGCAACACGAAGCCGTGGTGGCTCTCCGGCGCGGCCGCGGCCGCCTGGATGGCGCTCGTGAGGTCGATGTCGAACGTCCCGATCGTGACCGGCGCGTAGGCGACCAAAGCGCCGAGCTCGTCGGCCTGCACGCCGGGGTCGTCGCCGAAGTTGGCGAAGGTCGCCGTGGCCTCGGACCAAGGCACGAGGGCCGAGTAGATGCCGGCCGCCGGCGGGTCGCTCGCGTCGGTCACGCGCAGCGTGAGGGTCGCCGCCGTGATGGCGACGCCGAGCGGAATCTGTCCGGGGCCCGCCCCGAACAACCCGTCGAAGCGCAAGAGGCCGACGTTCATGCCGGCCGGATTGCCGTCCGACGTGTCCCAGTTGAAGGTCGCCTGCGCGCCGAAGACCGTGCTCGGGCTCGCCTGCCGGAGCGTCGTGTCCGCGGTGCCGGCGTATCCGTCCACCCCGTCCTGGAACGTGGCGTGGAGCGTCCCCTGGCAACGGCCCCCGGCCTCGGGATCGCAGGCGGCGCCCACCGCGCAGTCCTCGGTGCCGACGCAGACGCCCGCCGTGCAGCGGTCGCCCGCGGTGCAGGCCCAGCCGTCGTCGCAGAGTTGCCCTTCATTCGTCGCCGCGAAGGCGCAGCGACCGTCGACCCCGCAGCTGCCGACGACGCAGCCGTTCCCGTAGTCGCAGTCGCGGTCGGTGCTGCAGGTGAGGCAGCCGTCGATGTAGTCGGCGGCACACGCCCCGCCGCGGCACACGTCGGTCGTGCACGGGTTGCCGTCGTTGCACTGCGCGTCGTTCGCGCAGGTCTGGCCGTACGGGAAGTCGAGCCAGCCGATGCGCTCGCCGCTCGGGCCGGCGGTGAGCGCGGGCGAGTAGCTCAGCAGACTGTAGTCATTCTGCGCCGGATTCGCGAAGCGCGGGTTGCCCGCGATGTTGCCGGCGCCGCAGCCGAGGTGCGACGCGGAACCGACGGACGAGTAGGACACGTTGCCGGAGCAGGTCGGGACACTGCCCGGCCAGAGGATGGTTTTCTCGATGGTGTAGGGGTAGCCCGTCGAGAACGTCCGGTTGAGCCCGAAGGTCGTCTGGTCGACGACGCCGCCGCTCTGCTCGAAGCCACCGCCGAGCCCGAACGCGAGCACGTTGTACAGGTTGCCGCAGCAGCCCTTGAGGCTCAGCAGTTTGTCGCGCGTGTCGTAGACGATGCTGTTTTCGAGGTAGATGCGCACGCTCGAGGCGCCATCGATGACGTCGTCGCCGCCGTCGGTAAGCACACAGCGGTCGACGCGGTGGATGCCGCGCCCGTCGAGGTGCAGGATGTCGCCGTCGACCTGGTTTGCCTCGGGAGCGCGCCCGATGCGCGTGAACCACGTGTCCGTGAAGGCCACCTCGGGCGAGCCGAAGATCTCGACGCCGATGCCGCAGCGCGAGAAGAGCGAGCGCGACACGTCGATGCGCCCGCCGCCGTTCGCCACGTGCAGCACCTTGCCCGGCAGATCCGCGGCAACGAAGTGCGCCATGTCGAGCGAGTGCCCGCCGTCGAAACGCATGACCGGGGCCCGCGGGTGCCCGGAGATGGCGCCGTTGCCCGCGCCGGTCAAGAATGTCCACGCGTAGCGCGAAGTTGCTCCGCCATAGTGGTAGATGCCGCGCCAGGCGTGCTCGTTGTTGCTCGTGGTCTGCGGCAGCGCGAGCGCGGCCGGGCCGGCGGTGGGGAAGAAGAAGATGGGCTGCTCGGGGGTTCCGAGCGCGTGCACGCTGCCGGAAACGGACAGCACCGTGCCCGCGTTGCGCGGGCCGGCATCGACCATGACGAGGGTGCCGGGCGCGATGGTCAGCGTGGCGCCCGAGGGCACCGTGGTGTCGCCCGTCAGGTGGATGACGCCGTCTTCGGGGCCCCAATCGAGGTTGGCGCCCGCGAGCGTGCCGGACAGCGGCGTGTAGCTCGCCGGCACGTCCGGCAGCACGGTGACCGTGCGCGCGGCGTAGCGGCCGGCCGCGCGCACCTCGATGAGCAGCTCGGCGCCCACGGCGCTCGCGGGGTCGTCGAGGGTCAGCGACACGCTGCCGACCCCGTTGTAGAAGCGGATGCTGTCGGGGGGCGGCGCGCCGCCGCCTGCGCCGGCCGCCAGCGTCTCGAACACCGTGATGGAGATGGGAACGGCGCTGCCGTCGTCGCTGCGCCGGGCCGACACCGTGCCGAGCGTGTGCCAGAGCCGCCAGTCGATCTGGCCGGCGCTGCCGGGGTGGTCGTAGATTTCGCCCGCGAGCGTGAGCGTCTTCGTGGCGACCATGCGACTGGGGGCCCAAAGGCGCAGCGGCCCGAGCGGCAACGCGTAGAAAACGTGCGTTTCGAGCCGCTCCAGCTCGTCACCGGCCCCGTCGAAGATCTGCAACGTGATGGCGTTGTCGCCCGGCTGCAACGTGAAGGCGTGCTCCCAGGTGGCGTCGAGCAGGCTGAAGTCGTCGACGGGCTCGCCGTTCACGCGCACGTCGACGCTGCCGCACTGCGAGAGCCAGCCGTAGAGTTGGATGACCGGGTCGGGCGCGCGATACGGGCTGCCCGGCACCCCATCGAGCGTCGACTGGAAGACCACGGCGCCCGGCACGTCGCAGGGCGTGCCGCCGCCCGGCAGGGCTTGTCCACCTTGGGCAGGGAAAGCAACGGAAAGAATGCTCGTGGCCAAGACGAGGGACGCGAAGGCACTCGTCGATCGCATGCCGCCTCTCATTCCATGACCGCGCACCATCCGGTTCGGGCGGCGCGCTGGCCGGGCCCCCGCGCCCAACCCCGCCTCGGGGGCGGCGATCCTCCTGGGCTACGGAGGTCGTTCTTAATGAAACCAGTTTTCAACAAACAGAGATCTAGTGCGCGCGGGCCGGCTGTCAAGGTCCAGGCCGGTCCGGCGCGACGGTTCCGTGGCGGTGCGGTGCTTGCGGCAGAGGCTCAGTCGGCGGAAGTCCGGTGCGGTGCCCCGGCGGCTCGGGCCGGAAGCGCACGGCCGGACGGGATGCGGAAGTGGTCGGTGACCTCGACGAGCCCGAGGAGGTCCATGTCGCCCGTCGTGAAGCCGTTCGTCCAGTTGTTCGTGACGAGCGGGAGGCCGCGCGGCCCCAGGCGGTCGCTCACGACGCCCACGTGGTCGGGGCCTGGCCGGCTCGGAAACGTGTCGAAGAACACGACGTCTCCGGCCCGCCACTCTGCTGCGGCCGCGGCCGTGGCGGGCGCATCGATCGCGCGCCAGTGACGCCGGAAGTAGACGACGATGGTTTTCACGCGGCGCTGGTCGATGCTCGGGTTGGGCTTGCGCACGCGGGCGCCGTAGACCGCGCGGTTGCGCACGATGTCTTCGTGGACGGCCACCTGGAGGTCGAGTCCCGCGTTGCGCACGGCCCGCACGACGACGTCGGTGCAGACCCCGATCGCCCGCGGCACGTCGCCGCCCGGATACCGCAGCGTGTGGTAGCCCTCGGTGTAGCGCGCCCCGTTCAGCGCGGTCTTGCGCGCCCCGCGGGCCACGTCGACGGTGTCGGGAATGCCGTCGTCGTCGCGGTCGGTCGGGTCGGGGCGGGCGGGATCGAGCACCTCGACCGAGGCGCCGGCGGCGACTGCGGGGCGCAGCTCGGCGGCGTCGGCCTGCGTCAGGACGAGGTGGCCCCGGCCGAGGCAGAGCGCGGCGCCGGCCCCGCCCGGGGCCTCGCAGAACCGCACCGGAAAGCGCCCCGGGGCAGGAGCGGCGGCCAGCAACACGGGGTACGTGGAGACGGCTTCGCCGGCGACCCGGACGCTGAGGGTCGCCCGACGCAACGACAGCAGCAGGTCGACTTCGCTCGGCACGAGCCAGGCCGGCGGATCGAGGCGCACGCGCGCGTTGAGATCGGGCCAGAGGCCCTGGTCGACGAGCCGCGGCTCGCCGTGCGGGCCCTGGGGGCCGACGAGGGCGCCCGCGGCCGGTGCAGCGCCCGCGGGGGTTGCGAGCAGCAGCAGCACCAGGGCCGAAAGGGGCCCCGCGAGCCACGGGGAGCACCCCGCGCGGGGCGCTCCCCGCGCAGAACGCCGACGGAAGTCAGTCAGAGACGCGAACGCGGGCGCGTGACGCATGCGGCGGCCCCTCCGGCGGGCCCGCACCCCTCAACAATCGACGCGGCCGCCCCATTCGTGCCCGCGGTGGGGCCGGGCTACTCGCCGGTGACACTGCCCGTGTCGCCCCGGCCTTCGATGACGTCGATGAGCCGTTGCACGAAGAGCGGCGCCGTGCGGCTGGCGAACGCCTCGTTCGGATGCGAGTCGTCGGTGGCGTTCGGGTCCAGCAGGTAGAGCCCCCCGGCGGTTTCGAGCGCGCGGAAATCCCAGACGAAGATGTTGTCGCCCGGCTCGTCCCATTCGTCGCGCACCCACGCGGCGAAAGCCTGGGCGCGCGCCGCCTCGTCGGGCGAGGTTTCGGACTGCTTGCGCGCGGCGCCCGTCCAGACGAGGAAGCGCATCGCGGGGAACGCGCGCAGCTTGGCCTTGAGCGCCAGGTACTGCAGCCGATAGTTCTGTAGCGATTTCGTGCTGGAGGCCACGTCGGCGGGCTCGCCACCCTGCGCCTCGTCGGGCTGTACGTCGCTCACCGGGAAGCAGTGTTTGAGACTCACGACCTCGTAGTCGGCGGACAGCATTTCGAGGGTTGGTTCCTCGAGATAGGGCTCACTGCCCGCGTGAGCCACCCAGACGTTCCAGTAGTCGTAGGGGTAGTTCTCCCAGCCGTAGGGCGAGTCTTTCGGAAACGCCTGTTCCGTAATGGCGTAGTCGGTCGCCTGTTCGGCGTTGTAGGTTTCGAGGCCCTGCGGCACGCCGCCGTTCCAGATGACCTCGCCTGTACTGTGGTGCAGGTAGAGGATGCGCACCGTCGGCCCGGGCAGCGGCTCGGTGCTCGGCACGCAGCCCGCGCCGCAGTCGAACGGCGGCATATCGCCCGTGCCACCGCCCCAGTCGGGGATGGCCGCGACGTCGCCGCCGCCCTCCCCGCCACCCCCGCTGCCGTCGCACGCCGTCGCGAGCGCGCACAGAATCCAGAGCGCTGCGCTCACAAGTCCGCTTCGTGCCCTCGTCATGGTGCCCCCTCCAGCCCCAAGGTGTAGGTCGCCGCGCGTCTTGCGCGGCGCCGCCGATCGTTCCGCGGGCTGGCGCCCGGTCGGCGCCGACCGCATTGTAGTCGAGCCCATCCGACGGCGCGAGGGGCGACGGGCGGCGCACGCGCGCGTTCTGCGCTGGGCCGCTCTGCCGGCCCTGGACAGGGCGGGCCGCGCCCGTACTTTCATCGAGCACGCCTGCGCGGCCGGAGGTAGCCCGATGTGCTGGCTCGACGAACAACTCATCCGTGAATTCGGCCGCTGCGCCACGGACGGCGGCACGCTGGCCGGGCTCGTTCACCTCATCGCCGGGAGCGACCTCATCAAGGGGGGCGTCTTCGCCGTGCTCTTCTACGGGCTCTGGTTTGGGGCCGAGAAGCGCGCCGACGCCACCGCGCGCCGCGAGCGCCTGCTCGCGACCCTGGCCGCCGCGCTCGTGGCCGCGTTCCTGACGCGGGGCCTGGCGGCGCTCTTGCCCGAACGCGCGCTCGCGGCGGCGCTCGCCCTGCCCGGCGGCGGCCACGTGGCGCTGCCCCCGGCTCTGGCCGACTCCTTCCCGTCCGACCACGCGGGTCTGTTCCTGGCCTTGAGCGTCGGGCTGCTCGCCCTCTCGCGGCGGCTCGGCGTCGCGGCAGTGCTCTACTCGTTTGCGGTGGTCCTGCTGCCCCGCCTCTACACGTGTCGCCACGTGCTGAGCGACGTGCTCGTCGGCGCCGCCATCGGCGCGGCGCTCGGCGGACTCTTCCAGGCCCGCTTCGTGCGCGACCGCTTCGCGCCACGGCTGCTGGCGTTTGCGGCCGCCCACCCGGGAGCGTTCCACGCCGCGCTCTTTTTCTGCCTGTTCCAGGTGGCGGTGCTCTTCATGCCGTTGCGCGAACTCGCCGGTGCCGCGCGGGCGCTGCTCGCGGGCGGTGCCCCTTAGAACGACGATAGCCGGCACGCCCGGCGACGCCAAAAACCCTCTCCCGCTTCGCCGCCGGTTGTGGTAGCATGCGGGCTGTCTTTTCAAGCCTGGGAGGGCCCGCCATGTTGGACCTGGTCAAGCCGAAGTCGTCGCTCCTCGAAACGCAGCAGCCGGTCGCACCGCCTGTCGTCGACGAGCCGAAACAGAGCCCGGGCCGGTCCCGGCTCGCGGGGCTCAACTTCGCCCAAGGCCAGGCGGCGCTGACGCCCAAGGCCGCGCCGCCCACCCAGGGAGCCCCCACGGCCGACGAAATCGAAGGGGGGCCCGGCCTGGCCGACCCGGCGCTCGTGCGCGACGACAAGACCAAGAAGCGCGAGACGCACGCCTACCAGAACATGGATGGGCGGCTGTTCGTGCGCGGCGTGCGGGCCACCGACCCCTCGCAAGGCTGGATCGGCGACTGCTATCTGGTGGCCGCCCTGTCGGCCGTGGCGCAGCGCAACCCCGAGAAGATCGTCGACGCCATTCGCCCGGCGGGCGGCAACATCTATGAGGTGCGCTTCTATCGCGAGGGGCGCGGCGGCGCGAAGGAAGTCTGGGTCAAGGTCGACGCCGACTTCCCGTGGTTCAAAGACAAGAACACCTGGGCGTATCTGCAGTCGAGCGACAAGGGCGAAATCTGGCCGTCGCTCATCGAGAAGGCCTACGCCGTGTTCACGGCCGGTGGCGCCGGCGACTACGACGCGGTCGGCCAGGGCGGTTGGGAAGGCGACCTCATGTTCGCGCTGACCGGCCGCCAGGCCAATTCCTATTCGGTCGCCACGACCGGCGACGACGCGCTCTGGGAACGGCTCGTCAAGGCCAGCGCCGCCAAACAGGCCATGACCGCGGGCACCTACTCGCCCAAAGACGAACACAACGACCCGCGCTACGGCGACTCGGTCGGCATCTACGGCAACCACGCCTACACGGTGCTCGGCGTGCGCGAGGCGGGGCGAGGCAAGGCCAAGCAGCGCTTCGTCAAACTGCGCAACCCCTGGGGCTCCGGCGAACCGACCGGCAACGGCAAAGACGACGGCGTCTTCGAAATCACGCTCGCCGCCTTCAAAGAGAAATACGAAGGGCTCACCGTCCTCGACGGCTGATGCCCGGGTCCGGCGCCACCCCACGCGCGAAAGGGTTCCATGGTCGATCGTAGCGATTGCACGCAAGCCCCGGTGGCCGGCGGTGGCGAGGCACTGCGCCACGCGCTCGAAAACGCGCCCGACGGGGCCACGCTGTGCCTCGCGGCCGGCGAGTACCGCGGGCCCTTCGTCGTCCGGCGCAACGTCACCATCGTCGGTCGCGCCGGCGAGACCACGCTGCTGGGCAGCGGCGAAGGCCCCGTCGTGTTCCTCGAAACGCCCGGGGTGCGCTTCGGCCTCGCCGACGTCACGGTCCGCGGCGGCGGCGACACCCGCGGCGGCGGCGGCCTCTTCGCGCCGAACGGCGCCGACATCGACCTGCGCCATGTCGTCTTCTCGGGCAACCGCGCCCTCGGGGTCGGCGGCGGGGCCGTGTTCACGAAGCGCGGCACGCTGCGGGTCACGGCGACGCGCTTTGAACACAACGAGGGCGCCACGGGCGGGGCCGCGTTGATCGAGGGCCTCGCCGACGCCGCCTTCGCGCAGTGCGTGTTTGCCGGCAACGCCGCCACGAACGAGGGCGGCGCACTTGCGGTGCGCGACGACGCGGCGGTCGCGCTCCACGACTGTCGTTTCGAGAACAACCGCGCCCCGGCGGGCACGGCCGTTGCCGTGCGCCTCCGGACCGATGCCGAAGCCCCCGTGACCCTGCACGACGTTGCCATCGACGGTCCATTGCCGGCCGCCGTGCTCGTCCGGAGCGGGCGCCGGCCGGCCGTGGTCGTGCGCGGCGCGCTCACGCCCGCCGGCCTCGACGCCCTGCCCGGGGTTCAACGCGAACCGCCGGCATAGACCCGCAAGCGCAAACGCCGCCGCCCCCGCAGGAGCGCTTCAGGAGCAGAACGCATGTCCGACACGTGGCAGACCGAAAGCCAGAAGCGACCGTCCGGCGTCCGCAACGACCGCATCGACGCCTTCGACCTCATCGACCACGAGACCGCCACCCGTGCGCTCGCCGAGCGTGGCCCCGATGCCGGGCGGCACTGTCGCCCGTGGGAAGGCCACATGGTGCGACTGTTCGGCGACATGCGCGTGCAGACCGATTCGAGCTGCTGAGCGGCGCGTCAGCGCTCGCGGCGCCATTCGGCCCAGAAGCCGGGCCGCAGCCGTACGTCGTGCCCCTCCCAGGCGAGCACGCCGTCGTCGCGGAGTCGCTGAAGGACGCGCGAGAGCGTCTCGGGCGTGATGCCCACGGCCGCCGCGACGTCCTTCTTCGAGAGCGTCAGCCGTACGTCCTCGCGCTCGCCGAAGTGCTCGTGCAGAAACACGAACAGCCGCTCTTCCAGCGACGCCACCGACAGCAGTTGGATGCGGGAGACGAGGTAGCGCTGCTTGCGCATGAGCATCGCGATGAAGTCGTTGCGGAAGTCGGGCCGGTCGAGCAGACAGAGAAACTGGAGCCGCGGCAGCACGTACAGGAAACTGTCCTGCACGGTTTCGGCCGAAACGGGGTAGCGCTCGGCTTCGAAGAGCACGACCTCGCCGAAGAGCTCGCCCGGCTGCACCATCTTGATGACCACGTCCTTGCCGTCGCCCGTGCTGCGGAAGAGCCGCACGCCGCCGGTCACGAGCACGTACAGCGCGTGGCCGCGGGCCCCCTCTCCGAACAGGAGTTCGCGCCGGCTCACGTGCTTGGGCACGCAGATGCCAGCCAAGGCCGCGAGTGCATCCGGCGAAACGCCCTGAAAGAATGTCGTTTTCTGGAGAACGTCAGCGGGATTCGGCATGCCCTCCTCCGTGACTGCGCCGGACCCGCGAAGGCCCGCCGCGCCCTGCGTTCCGGGCGGGGTCACGATAGCACGGGTCGCTTTCTGCAAATCGCTTGATCGCGATCAAGGACGAGACCCCGGCGCTCCGCTATCGTTCCTCTCGTTGGCCGCGAAGACGTGGCTCCGCAGGAGAAGCCCCATGAAACGCCCCGTGATCCGCATCGACGAAAACCTGTGCACCGGCTGTGGCCTTTGCTTGCCGAACTGCCCCGAGGGCGCGCTGGCGCTCGTCGACGGCAAAGTGCGGCTCGTGAGCGAGGTGGCCTGCGACGGGCTCGGCGCATGCCTCGGTCACTGCCCCGAGGGCGCCATCTCGGTCGAGGAGCGGGAAGCCGCGCCGTACGACGAGCGCACCGTGCTCGGGAGCATCGTGCAGCAGGGCCCGGCCGCCGTCGCCATGCACCTCGAACATCTGCGCGCGCACGGCCAGTGGGCCGACCTCGAGATCGCCGAGGCGCTGCTCGAAGAAGCCGAGACCCTCGACGGGTCGGGCCAGGCATCGGCCGCCGCCGTGGCGCCGCCGCAGGCCCCCGCGTCCGCGCCGCGCGCGCCGGCCGCGGCCGTTGCCGCCAGTCTGGGCGCGCACTTCGCGAACCCGCAGGGCGCGGGCGGCCACGGCGGCTGTCCAGGTGCGCGCGCCTTCGCGTTCGACGCCGCGGCCGCACCGGCCCAGGCGAAGCCGGCCGCCGACATGGCCCGGCCCGCCTCGCGCCTCACGCACTGGCCGGTGCAGCTGCACCTGATCTCGCCGTTGGCCCCCCACTACGAGGGCCGCGACGTGCTGCTCGCCGCCGACTGCGTGGCCTACGCGCTCGGCGACTTCCACGGCGGGCTGCTCGCGGGCCGCGCGCTCGCCATCGCATGCCCGAAACTGGACGAGGGCCAGGAAATCTATCTGGACAAGTTGGTCGCCCTCATCGACGATGCCCGCGTGAACACCATTACGGTCGCCGTCATGCAAGTGCCCTGCTGCTCGGGTCTGCTCCGCCTGGCCGAAGAGGCCGTGCGCCGCGCCCGGCGCAAGGTTCCCGTGCGGGCCGTCACGGTCGGCATCCGCGGCGACATCATCGACGACCGTTGGGTTTGACGGTTCGGCGCTTTGGACACCGGTGCGGCGCCGCGCGCCGCCACCCGAAGGAGGCTACGATGAGCATGTTCTGCTACCAGTGCGAACAGACCGCCAAAGGCCAGGGCTGCGACCGGATCGGGGTTTGCGGCAAGGACCCCGAAGTGGCGGCGCTCCAGGACATCCTGGTCCACCAGACGAAGGGCATCGGCTACCTCGCGCACGCGCTGCGCGGGGCGGGCCAGACCGACCGCAAGGCCGACCGCTTCGTCGTCGAGGCGCTGTTCACGACGGTGACGAACGTCAACTTCGACGCCGGGCGGCTCGAAGACTGGGTGCGGCGCGCCGCGGGGCTGCGCGACGAACTGCTCGCGCGCTACCGCGCCCTGCCCGGGGCCGCAGCCGAACTGCCGGCGGCCGTCACGTTCGCGCCGGCCAACACGCGCGACGGGCTGCTCGCGCAGGCCCTCGGGGTCGGCATCCTCGCCGGTACGACCGACATCGACCGGCGCTCGGCGCGCGAACTGCTCAGCTACGGCCTGAAGGGCATGGCCGCCTACGCCGACCACGCGAGTCTGCTCGGCGAGGAAGACGAGGCCGTCTGCGCCTTCTTCCACGAGGCCCTTGCGGCCCTCGCCGCCGACACGCTCGACCTCGCGGGGCTGCTCGGGCTCTGCCTGCGCTGCGGCGAGGTCAACGTGCGCGCGATGGAATTGCTCGACCTCGGCCACACGAAGCGGTTCGGGCACCCCACCCCGGCGACGGTGTCGACCGGCAAGCGCAAGGGGCCGGCCATCGTGGTCACGGGGCATGACCTGCTCGACCTCGAAGCGCTGCTCGAACAGACCGCGGGCAAGGGCATCTCGGTGTACACGCACGGCGAGATGCTGCCCGCGCACGGCTACCCGGGCCTCAAGAAATACCCGCACCTCGTCGGACACTTCGGCACGGCCTGGCAGAACCAGCGCAAGGAATTCGACGGCGTGCCGGCGGCCTTCCTCTTCACGACGAACTGCATCCAGGAGCCGAAGCCCTCGTACAGCGACCGCGTGTTCACGACCGGGCTCGTTGCCTGGCCGGGTGAGTTGCACGTGCCGAATCGCGAATTCGGCCCGGTCATCGCGAAGGCGCTCGAACTCGGCGGCTTTGCGGCCGACGAACCCGGCGGCACGCTCACGACCGGCTTCGCGCGCAACGCCGTGCTCGGGGTCGCCGGTCCGGTCATCGAGGCGGTCAAGAGCGGGGCCATCAAGCGTTTCTTCCTCGTCGGCGGCTGCGACGGCGCCAAGGCGGGCCGCAACTACTACACCGACTTCGTGCAGCAGCTGCCGAAGGACACGGTGGTGCTGACACTCGCCTGCGGCAAGTTCCGCTTCAACCACCTGCACGGCGAACTCGGCGACATCGGCGGCATTCCGCGCCTGCTCGACATCGGGCAGTGCAACGACGCCTACTCGGCGCTCAAGATCGCCGAGGCGCTCGCCGGGGCCTTCAACTGCGGCGTCAACGATCTGCCGCTGAGTCTCGTGCTGAGCTGGTACGAGCAGAAAGCAGTGGTCATCCTGCTGTCGCTGCTGGCCGTCGGCGTGCGCAACATCCGCATCGGGCCGTCGCTGCCCGCGTTCCTGTCGCCGAACGTGCTGAAGTTGATCGTCGAGCGCTGGAACGTGGCGCCGACGACGACGCCCGCCGCCGACATCGCCGCCTGCATGGCCGCGTAGCGTCTCGCCCCGCCCGCCCGGCGGTCGACCGCACGCCTGCCGCAGGGCCCCCATCCGCCTCTACTTGCCGGGAGCGCCCCACGAGCTGGGCTCGGGGCCCATCACGAAATGCAGCTCGCCGCCGCCGGCGAGGTCGTCGTGGTACAGGTACGGGTCGGAAAGCGACGCGCCGTTCCAGCGCACCGACTGCACGTAGCGGTGGGCCGGCGCCTGGTTGTCGGCCCGGATGACGAGCTCGCCGCCCGGCAGTTGCACGACCGCCTCGGCCACGATGGGGCTGCCGATGAAGTAGCGTTCGGTGCCCGGCTGCGGGTAGAACCCGAGCGCGCTGAACACGTACCAGGCCGACAGCGTGCCGGCGTCGTCGTTGCCGATAAGGCCGTCGGGACGCGCCTCGTAGTTCGTGTCGAGGATCCAACGGACCCACTGCTGCGTCTGGGCCGGCCGACCCACCTCATTGAAGAGATACGCCGCGTGCAGGCTCGGCTCGTTGCCGTGGTAGTAGTAGGCCGTGGGCAAGGCGAAGCGGAACTGGGCGGCGGCCTCGGCAAAGAACGTGTCGAGTTCGGCCGCGAACCGCTCATTGGAGCCGAACAACCGGGCGAAGTTCGGTACGTCTTGCGGCACGTAGAAGCGGTACTGCCAGGGCGTGGCCTCGGTGAAGTGCTCGCTCGTCCAGGTCGGCACGAACCCCTCGGCCCACGAGCCGTCGGCGTTTTTCGGCCGGAAGAAGAGCGTTTCGGGATCCCAGAGCACCCCGTAGTTGAAGGCGCGCGTGTAGAACAGATCGGCGTCGGCGTCCTGGCCGAGCGCCTCGGCGAGCCGGGCCACGCAGTAGTCCTCGTAGGCGTATTCGAGCGTTTTCGAGACGGAGTCGTTGGCGCGGTCGGCGGCGACGTAGCCGAGCGTGAGGTAGTCGCCCATGTCGCCGCGACCGCCGACCGGGTTTTCGGCCATGGCCACCTCGCGCATGTACGCGTAGGCGGCGTCGACGTCGAAATCGGTGACACCCTTCAACACCGACTCGCTCAGCACGCAGTCTTGCGGGGAGCCGATCATGGAGCCCGTGCGGCCCGTGCCCATGGGCCAGCGCGGCAACACGCCGCCCTGCTCAGCCATGGTGACGAGCGATTGCGCCATGTCGGCCGACCGTTCGGGGTCGAGCAGAAGCAGCAGCGGATGGAGCGTGCGGAACGTGTCCCAGAGCGAGAAGTCGGTGTAGTAGCGAAAGCCTTGTGCTTCGTGTACTTCGCCGTCGAAACCGCGGTAGCGGCCATCGACGTCGGTGAGCAGCGTGGGCATGAAGAGGGCGTGATAGAGGCCCGTGTAGAACAGCGTGCGCTCGCGGGCCGTCGTGCCCTGGATGGCGATGCGCCCGAGTTGCTGGGCCCAATCGGCGGCGGCCGCGGTGCGCGCGGCGTCGAAGTCGAGGTCGCCGAGTTCGGCTTCGCGGTTCTGCCGGGCGCCCTCGGGCCCGACGAGCGAGATGCCGACCTGCGCCTGCACCGTCGTGCCCTGGGCCGGGTCGAAATCGACGTGGGCGCCGATGAGCAGCCCCGCGGCCGCCTCGCGGCTCGCGACGAGCCCCTGGTCGTCCCAGGTGCCGTGGCTCGCGAAGGGGCGGTCGAAGAGCGCGTCGAACCACACCTTGAAGCCCCCGTAGCGCCCGGAAAACGGGCCGACGTTGTGCATCCAGCCGTAGACGCGCCGGCCGGCCGGGTCGACGAAGACTTCGCCGCCGTTCGTGTGGCCCTCGACGGCCGTGCGGGCGACGTCGATGACCACGGTCTCGGCCGCGCCCGCGGGGAACGTGTAGCGATGGAACGCGGCGTGTTCGCTGGCCGTGAGCTCGGTGCGGATGGCCGGCGCATCGAAGGTGACCGTGTAGTAGCCGGGTGCGGCGGCTTCGTTCGCGTGCGAGAACGCGGCCCGGTAGCCGGCCGCGCGCGTCTTCTCGGGGCTCATGCCCGCCGTGGGCATGAAAAGGATGTTCTCGTAGTCGGGCACCCCCGTGCCGTGGAGGTGCATGTGCGTGAACCCTTCGATATGGCGGTCGTTGTAGCTGTAGCCGGCGCAGTGCGAGACGAGCGGCGCGCCACCGTTGTTGGACGTGTCGGGGCTGACCTTGACCATGCCGAACGGCCGCGTGGCCCCGGGCAGCGCGTTGCCCACGTTGAACACGAGCTGCCCGGTACCGATGAACGGGTCGACGCTCTCGACCGGCGGCAACGGCGGCGGCAGGGCGGCGTCGCCAGGCGCCGCGTCGTTCGGGGGCCCATCGCCGTCGCCGGCCGGGACACCGTCGGCCGGCGGTTCGCCGTCGGGCCGCACGGGCATGTCGCCGGGCACGACGGCGTCGGGCGCATCGGCCGTGAGCCCGTCGGGTGTGCCGAGGTCGCCGCTCCTGGCGTCGCCAGGAG